>CAZEWB010000480.1:0-3729 GCA_964515655.1 uncultured Bacteroidales bacterium | reverse complement strand
TGTGTTGGGTGTGTTTGGTTTTTTTGTGGACTTTTTAAACTAGTATAAAAAGTCCAGGAAATGCCATCAAATCTTCCTAAGCCTGAATTTGTTCCTATCCAAATATTATGATCTAAATCTTCACAAATATCTGTGAAATAACAGTTGGAAAACAATGCACTATCATTGTAATGAGTCCATGCTATTCCATCAAACACCGAAATACCATAATTATTAGATGCCACCCAGATTTTTCCAGCATGATCACAAAAAACAACTTCGGCAGTTTCACCATTATATCCATAAAATGGTGGAAAATGATTCCAGTTGTTATTTCTAAAAACATTCAATCCTTGATATGCACCAATCCATACCTCTCCTGAAGGAGTAATTTCCATGTCTCTTAAACTTGAACCAATCACCTCATTGTTTGCCATGTAGTAATTAGTCAGAATAGAGTCATTCATAACAGAAATACCAAAAAGCGAACCTATCCATTTATTTCCCTGGCTATCTTCAACAATATCCCGAATAGAAGAATGAGGAAAACCATTATGAAACAGCATTAATGAACCATTGTCGTATATGTAAGATTTCCAGTATAAAGAATACCCAATAAGAAGTTTGTTATAACTTAATACTTCAATATTTGCTAATTGATTGCTTAATAGGCCATCAAATGTATTAATATATGACCATGAACTTCCATTATAAACTGAAATACCACTATCGTGAGATAAAACATAAGCATTCCCTAATTCATCAAAATCAATTTTGTAACAAATATCCTGTGAAAGACCATTAGAACTGTTGTAATTTGTGAATGTTGTTCCATCAAACACTGATAAGCCACTAAATGTACATAAATATAATTTTCCATTATTAAATTTCATATAGAAAACTCTATTGTCAATAAGTCCATCATTGGTAGTATAATGCGTAAAAGTTGATCCATCATATATTGAAAAACCTCCATCGGTTCCGAGGTATACTCTATTTAGGGAATCTATCAAGATAGAAAAAACATCATTGCCTAACAAACCATTGCTTGTAGTATAATTAGTCCAACTTATTCCGTTATATACAGTTAATCCTCCAGACGTACCACACCATACAATTCCATTTGTATCAATTGCTATTGACATTATATCATCCTGAATTATACCATTTGCAAGTGTATAGTTTTCCCAGTTTGTTCCATCATATCTTGAAATACCCAGATTTGTTCCAAACCAGAATCTTCCAAGAGAATCTCTTGTAATGCAATTAACGACACATTGGACCAAGCCGTCATTTACCGTTAAATTTCTTATCCAATTACCGTTAATATCTTTAATGACTACACCACTACTTGATCCTAACCATACTGTATCATTTTCAATATAGGCTGACATTAAATCACCATTCGTCGGATAATTCGTAAATGTTCCCTGTGCATTTGAGGTAACTGAATACAACATGCATAGAAAAACTATAATTATAACATTAGTTTTCATGATAATAAGTTTTTACAAATTTACGACAATAAATACTTAATGTCAAGTTTATTAATTTCATGGATATTGATACTTATTTCCTAAATAACCTTTCCCATGGTCGTCCCCTGACGAACAGGAAGGGAGAGTGAAAATGTTTGGGAAAAAAAAGTTTACTTTCAAATAATGTGACGGAA
Organism: uncultured Bacteroidales bacterium; assembly: GCA_964515655.1. Classification (GTDB taxonomy): domain Bacteria; phylum Bacteroidota; class Bacteroidia; order Bacteroidales; family GWA2-32-17. The sequence goes on along the minus strand of CAZEWB010000480.1, from coordinate 2,078 downwards.
GACGGATGACCGGAGACAGAAGTTGGAGTGTCCTGGTTGTAGGTCTTGGCGGCGGGTTAGGTCCGGTGTCTTGGTCTTTGTTGGGCTGCTTGCGCCTGAGGTTGTTGTAAATGCACGGTCTTCTGCAAATTAGCGGTTGTAATAGTCGGATATTACCAAAGACCCTGACTAATTACCAGACCCGCTGCCATGACCAAAGACCCGAACCTTTTCTCAGGACTTCCGACTTCGGTCATCCGTCACTTTTTTTAAAAACATTTTTATCAAAAGGTATAATGACTAATTTTGCAGCTCAAATAACTTTAAGAATATGCCGGAAAGAAAAAAAGAGGATCTGTTCGTGGAATTTCCACCGATAAGTGTTGAGCAATGGGAAGCGCAGATCTTAAAAGACCTTAAGGGCGCCGACTACGAAAAAAAACTTGTATGGAACAGTCCCGAAGGGATAAGGGTTAAACCGTATTATACATCCACCGACCTTTCGTCTTTGCATTCAGTGAACACTTCAGCAGGCAATGCTCCATACGTAAGGGGCTTCAGGGAAGATGGCCGTGAATGGAGAATATGCGAAGAGATATACGTCTCAAAACCCGCAGATGCAAGCGAAAAAGCACGTACCGCAATAAGCAGGGGAGCCGACAGCATAAATTTTGTGATTCAGGATAAAATTCACACTCAGCTTTCAGAAGTTATCAGCAGCAAAGATGACCTTGCAACACTTCTTAATGGTATAGACATTACAAAGAATAAAATAAATTTTATCTGTGGCTGCAACACTCCTGTTCTTGTGAGCATTTTTGAAGAATACCTGGCAGATAAAAAATTAAAGGCAGAAGACATTAAGATAAGTTTTGATTATGACGTGATAGGTCATCTGACCCTGAACGGGAACTTTTTTTATCCTCAGGAAACTGTGTTCAGCCAGACAGCATCGCTACTGAATTATGCCTCCAGAGTGCTGTCCGGAAAACAGATGTTAGGTATAAACGGCTATTTCTTTGCAAATGCCGACGCTACTGTTGTGCAGGAACTTGCATATTCGCTTGCTGTTGCTGATGATTATCTTTCAAAACTCACCGACGCCGGTTTAAAGGGTGATGAGATAATCAAACGCATGCGTTTTAATTTCGGCATCAGTTCCGGTTATTTTATGGAGATAGCCAAACTAAGGGCTTTCAGGTGGCTGTGGTCGAAAGTTGCGCAACAGTACCAGCCTGAAAAGGCCGGGGTTCCTTTTGTCTGCATTCATTCAATAACAAGCGACTGGAACAAGACAGCCTACGATCCATATGTAAACGTTCTGAGGTGCACTACCGAAGCAATGTCGGCAATTCTTGGCGGTGCATCTTCGGTTACTGTTCGTCCCTTTGATAATTGTTTCAGAAGTCCCGGTGATTTTTCGAGGCGTATTGCAAGGAACATACAGATAATCCTTAAAGAAGAAGCGCATTTAAATAAGGTGAACGATATTGCAGGCGGGTCATATTATATTGAATCTTTAACTGAATCTATTGCTGCCGAAGCATGGAAACTGTTCACTTCAATAGTTGAAAAGGGCGGATATACCGAATGTTTCATAAAAGGAGAAATACAGAAGTCAATTGAAGAAAGCGCAAATAAACGTGATATGGCAGTCGCTTCGCGCCAGCAGGTATTTATCGGTACTAACCAGTATCCTAATCCTGATGAAAAGATCAGTGAAGATATATCACCATGTATGTTAAGCCCTGTGCCTCCCTCAGGTGAAACTGAAGTGGCCCGTCCCATCCGTCTTTATCGTGGCGCACTGGCTTTCGAGCTCCTTCGCCTTGAAGTTGAAAAAATGCCAAAACGCCCTAAAGTTTTTCTGTTCACATTTGGTAACCCGGCCATGCGCAAAGCGCGCGCCAGCTTCAGTTCAGGTTTTTTCGGCTGTGCAGGTTATGAGATAATAGACAATATCGGTTTTGAAACTGTAAAAGAAGGCGCTGAGGCTGCCCTTAGATCGAAAGCAGCGATAACGGTTATCTGCAGCAGTGATGATGAATATCCGGCAATAGTCCCGGAAATTATGCAGGCACTCAAGAATAGAACAATTC
>CAZEWB010000479.1:0-3729 GCA_964515655.1 uncultured Bacteroidales bacterium | reverse complement strand
TTCTGATAATAATATTTTAAATACTATTCCCAATATTCCTGACAGGCATGATCAGCATTTTCAGGTAAAAAGAAACCCATGAAATGATTATCATGCCTTTCAGGAATATTGGGAATAGTATTTAAAATATTATTATCAGAAATATCTGAATATCCCATTCGTTTCATAACCGATAAACAATAGTCGGGTTGTATTTCAGAAACTGAATCGAAAGCAGGAAACGTAGAATGGTTTATTATAAAACTGCCATGTTCTTTTTTTAAAAGTCCTGAACTTATTTCATCTGCAATTGCCATACTTTTAAACAAATGGATTCCCTGTTTGGAAAGGAAAAAACTCAGCTGGTTTATAATAAACCCGCAGGTGTCCACTAATCCGGCCTGGGTGATGAAAAGAAGATGTTTATTTTCGTAAGTTATATAATTACTCAATGATAAAATATTGAATATTTTATTGAAAATGGATTCATTATGGGCAGCGTTGTTGACCGAAAAATCATTGAGTTTTATTTCAATACAAATTTTACTTTTACAATTGTTAATCAATTGCAGGGTTTCGATATAGTTATTAAAATCACAGGGAATTATTATTCCGGATATTTCCTTTTTGATTAATTCATCCAATCCGGGAATGCACATATTTGACGTAGTTCTGAGTAAAAGCTGTAAATTATTATTTGATTTATTTTTTATTGTTGAATTTGAAAATACGGGGTTTAACGGGAGATCACATTTACTGTCACTATTCAGTGATTGGTATGTAGCTTCAAGGTAAGCGTGTCCATATTGTTGGTCAGGTTCCAGATGACAACCTTCGGCCCACTCATTCCAGGCATTAATAAATACAAACTGTTCATTTCGTTTGTGAAGTTTACGGGTATGATTTAAGACATATTTTAACCATCTGTAATAGTTTTCAGGTGAACTGTTATAAAAAACGTGTCCGAAATTTTGTCTGCGGGCAGTGTTGTCCCATGAGGGCATTACAGTATGAAAATGAGTAAATGTAGTTTCAACAGGTAAGTCCTGCAAAATATGATTTGAGGCTACTTTTGAGTAATCGAAGATATTTCCATTAAATTCAGGATTTGTAATTTCTACTTTATCATTTATCCATGTTCCCCGCGCATTATGAGGGGGAAATTCCACAGCTGCATCGAAGCCATGTATTGTTGGATCGGTAATCCCAAAACTTAATGCTGCAACCAGATAAATACCATCGAAACCCTGTTTTCTTGCTTCATTTTGCCAAATATCAATTGTTTGCTTTGGAAAGGGCAGAAGGTTTATTCTATAAACAATCAACAGTGGTTTATTGTTTATTCTAATGTATCTGTGGTCTTTGAAAGCAGGAATAATATCCGTTATAAAAGCAAGGTCGTCTTCGGGAGAATGTTTTTGTTCAATCAGTATCTGATGCTCGGCTCCATCCCAGCGACGGGTCCAGTTTTCGTTTGCCCAGCATAAACAAAAAGGAAAGTCGGGTTTTCCGCTTTTCAGAACTTCATTAAAAGGTCTTTCCAGCAGCCTTTTTCCTCCAAACCAGTAATGATGATAACAAAACCCGTATATACCATATTGTTTTGCAAGGGCTGCCTGCTGTTCGCGTATTTCCGGCACGCGTAAATCGTAAAAGCCCAGATCGGCCGGCAGATGAGGTTGATAGTGTCCTTTAAAGTTCGGATATGCTTTTGTTACGTTTATCCACTCTGTAAAACCTTTTCCCCACCATAGATCATTCTCAGGTATCGGGTGAAATTGCGGCAAATAAAAAGCTATGAGTTTCAGGTTATCGTCCATCACTGTATCCCCTTTATTTTGTACCCCTTTGATGTAATAATCCAGGAAAAAATTCTTTCCATTGCGTGAGTGTATGTGCCCGTGTAACGATCGGTAAAAGAACCATTTTCGAGTAATGCCCTGATTTTAAGCGGAGAATGCTGATTGAAAAAGTCTTCGAATATTTCACTTCTTGTCCAGAACATTGTGCCACCGGCAAACTCAGTATTTTCGGATATGATACTGTTTAATGAAAACATTTTAGTCAATTCATCCAGATAATTTTTATTGTTGCCGAAAATGACATATTCGCCATGTTCATTCATATTGTATATATGCTTGTAATGTGTAGCCATTCCGATTGATTTATCGTTAAATGAATCAATTATTTCATTAATATTTTCATTTTGAATAATACTGAACAATTCATTTTTCCAGACTTCTGCATTTACTTTTTGGTCGTTAACAGAATATGATAACTCGGATTTTTTATCATGCAGAAAAACCATGTAATCTGTTTTCCGGTTGTTATACAGATAATAATTCAGCATGAGCAGTTTTCCGCCGATGTCTTTTCCTTTATTGGTTCCGTTTAAAACAACAGCCGAAGGAAAACCAGACTTGAGTTCTTCAGACATGCGAATATGAACGCCGTTTTCATGAACAGGAACATTGAATATAAACTGAGTCTGATCAGGAATAAACGAACGTAATAAAGTAACTACCTCTTGTACACTTTCAGGATAATAGATATGAAAAAATATGGTTACCTTCATATTACTTCTGATTTATCCTTTAAAATCAGCGTAGGTAGTATTTTCTCTTCGAAATTTTGTTTGATGTAATTGTATATTTTGATGTCGTCCTGCAGCATGTCTTCGAGACGGTGAATTATGTCGGGGTGAAGTTCATGTATTCCTACGCGAAAAGAGGTCTTGTTCGCCATGGTTAATTCAAATTCAGGTATGTTGTGTTTCTGGAACAGTGCGGCACAAAACTCATTGAGATACTCAATAGGGGCTGACAAATGTACTTTTTTATCAATGATCTTACGGGCTGCTTCGAATGTCCAGTCTTCGCTCAGAAACCAGCACTGGGGATTACGCATTTTCTGACTGTCCAACATGTCAAGATACTGAAAAAGATCAAGGGGTTTAACTTTGTTATGGAGCGGATGTTCTTTCCATGATTTAATATAAAAGTAAGCCGAAATCTCTCTGTCAATAGGTTCCCTTACGACGGTCATCACAAGATAATCTTCGATGGGTTTGCTGGTGAACAAAGGCAGTGTAAGATGACCCGTAATGAAGTTGTAGTTTCTCACTTCTTCGTGGGTCATCGTGAGGTATTTGTTCTTGTCTTCAATCGAGCCTTCTGTAAACCTTATGGTTTTTGGTTCAGTATATATCTTACGTAAAGCTCTGAACAAAGAAATACCGCCGGTTTTCGGAACGTGAACAAATAAAAGACGCGGTAAGATCATATCAGACATAGTTTTTATTTTAAGATTTCACTCATTTTCGGATTTAAGGTTCATTTTTTTTTGCAATGATTTAACATTAACAAGATACTGGTATGCATTTACAATATCCAATGGGTTGCCAATTGCTAAGGTCTCTCCTTTTTCCAAAAGCATTACGCGTGTACAATTATTACGAATCGTTTCGTTGTTGTGGCTGATAAGTACCACTGTTTTTCCTTCAATAATAGAGCGTCTGAAGGCTTCAGACGCTTTTTTCATAAAGATTATGTCGCCTACACCTCCGAATACTTCATCAAGAAGGAATATTTCGGCTCTTGCATGTAGGGCAAGAGCGAAGCCCAGCCTTGATTTCATACCGCGGGAATAGTATTTTACAGGTGTATCGACAAAACTGTCAAGTTCGGCAAAACCGATGATATCGTTAAAACGGCGGCCTATCTCCCAAAAAAACCAAACACACCCAACACA
>CAZEWB010000478.1:0-3758 GCA_964515655.1 uncultured Bacteroidales bacterium | reverse complement strand
TGTGTTGGGTGTGTTTGGTTGGTTTGGTGCCACCGGTTCCAGGAAACCCACTCCTTTATATTCCAGCCTGCTTGCGCCGATACCGTTCTCGATAAGGTATTCCATTATATTCCTTGCCCTTTCTTCCGACAACCTGATATTTGCGTCATAATTCCCGATACTGTCGGTATGGCCAGAAATCTCGATCCGCATATCAGTACACTTTTTAAGCAGTTGAATCAAACGCTCCAATTCAGGGGTTGATTCAGGTGTGAAAACCGGTTCATTTACCTTGAAAAAAATATTCCTTAATACAATTTTTGATCCGATATCAAATCTTGGTAAAGTAATGTCATTGGTGAACTCCTGATACCCGCTGTTCTGGGGAACATTGTAATTCTCCGAGTGAAAAACACATTCAACATCACTGATCGACATACCATAATTCTTACCGGCAGGCAGAAAGATCACATAACGCCCGGTACTACTATTTGATGTTGATGTAGCAATCAACTTGTTATTTACATTATCATAAACATCAATTGAAGCTTCGGTGATCTGATTGGTCTCACCGTTCTTTATTGTGCCTTTAAGAACAGTCAGATTGATCTTATTTATTGGAACCGGATCCTGCATTATTATCTCCTGATCGGAATTTGTCAGATTTGCCAGAAGATTATCCTCGTTACAAAGGGTAGGTTGTTTTTCAGTGCCAAGAAAGGTAATGATATAAATATCCTGTTCCCCTGTGCCTCCTTCCATTGCCGATGAATAATAGCCTCGTTTCCCGTTTGCAGATAACACAAAGAAAATATCATCATCGGGAGTGTTTATAGGATATCCCAGATTTTCCGGCTCCGACCATCCTGTACTATCGTTGTAAACGGATTTGAAAATATCATAACCTCCCATACTTTTATGTCCCCTGGAACTAAAGAACAAAGTTACTCCGTCAGGGTGGATAAAAGGACTGATCTCATCGTATTCAGTATTAATTACAGAACCAAGATTCTCCACATTGGCCCATTCGCCTTCCTCATCCTGAGTGCATCTGAAAATATCATGTTCACCGTTGCTGTTATTTTTCCTGTCACTGTCGAAATAGATGGTTTTACCTTCATAAGAATAGCTTGCTGATGATTCGTGATATTTTGTATTGACGCTGTTCTTTGGCAGTGGTTTGGGTTTCGACCATGTTTTTCCGGAAAGTACACATTCATACAGGTCGCCCCCGTTATTGTCTTTATAGATCAACAGTCTCTGACCATTTGACGATAACCCGGCAGTTGCATCGTTTTCGTCGGTATTAAGGGGATCTCCGATGCCTCTGCAACGCGTCCATTGTCCCCCTTCGTTCTCAGAAAAATAAATGTCCTCGTAATATTGAAAATCATCAGGATTTTGTTTACCCCCGGTCGAATTATCCCTTTTGGATGTATATATCATAACCGATTCATCAGCCGAAATCAAAGGGCAATAGTCGGGAAATGTCGAATTAATAGCTTCGCCCGCGTTACTGATAGAAACTCTGACAGGGGAATTCACAAACTCTTTCCCGTTTTCGCATTCATTAATTTTCTTGTTGATTGTTTTCTCCCAATCCCCTTTTTCCTTAGGCGGAACTGTTTTATAAAAACACCGGTATTCGCTAATTGCAATATCAAATTCGTAGTTAAGATGGTACCCTTGCCCCAGTCTGAAGTGAATATCTTCTGCAACGGTTGAATCAAGTTCAAACGCTTTCTTAAAATAGGTTATACATTTAGTCTTTTGCAATGTGTTCAAATAACAAGAGCCAATCTGATAATTCAATATTGCATTGTCCGGATTGAACTTGTTTGCTTTAATGTAATAATTCAAAGCAAGCTGGTACCCACCTTTGCCAAGAGAATAATAATAGTTTCCCGAGCCAATATTGTCAAGAGCTTCACTAAGTCCTTTGGGATCATTTCTGAAATTCTCTTTTGTAAATGTAATATCCTGTGAAAATGCAACTGAAATCATCAATGCCTTACTGATAATAGATATCAGCATAAATTTCATTGCATATCTCAGAATAAAGGATATCACTGTACTTTATTAAGTAACATTCGGTTAAGGTTTACGTAAATATTATGCAAAAGGTTACTTTACTGTATCGGTAAAGCAGATATGGCCTGAATTATAATAGATGTATTGTTATTGTTTCAGTCATGGTCAAAGGTTATAGCAGCGGGTTAGGTCGGTGGTCCTGGTCATAGTTGGGTTGCTTACGCTTGATGCTCGGGAAGGTATAAAGGTATAAGGTATAGAGGAAACCTGGCGCGTAAAGCCATCGCGCAGGCATGAGCGCCCGACGAACCTTATACCTGTATACCTTTATACCTGTTCTAATTTACCAAAGACTACGACCAGAAACTTTACCACTTTCCATGACCTATAACCAGACCCGCCGCCACGACATAAGACCAAGACCATTGGCAGTGGTTCATTTAATGAAAGTGAGTATAATCTTTTTAGTAACTAAGGCTTGTAAATGTACCTTCGGTTACATCTTTCTCGTTATTGATATCAGCTACCATACGCATTTTGAATGAAAAAGTACCTGATATTTTTTTATTGGTAGCATCTAATTCACTTATTGTAACTACACCCTGATATGCCTGATAAATGCTGTCGGTACTCATTCCCGCTGTGGGTCTATAATTTGCAGTAAACTGCGTCTGGCCCTGTGCCGGATTGAGATTATATGTACCTGTAGCTTCGCCTAAAACAGTTATTGCAATTACATCGTTTCCTGTAACTGTCCCTGTGCCTGTAATAATAAAATTACCGCTTTGCTGGGTAACAAGACGGGACAAGGCTTCCCATTGTACAGTATTGATCTTTGCTTTCATCGAAGCGGTAGGATTAATAATATCGTCAACACTGTCCTTTTTGCACTGAATCATCGCCAGAGCAACAAAAACTATAAGGATTAGATTTTTCATAAAACTAATTTTTAGCAAAGATACGAAAATAATTAATTCGTTAGGTTGCCTAATTTTTACTATCTTTGGAGTGAGTAGTTACAAAAAATCTAATAAAAAGGATTATTAATATGAAATCTGCATTACTTTTTATTTTTATGATTATTGGTACCCTTTGCCATTCTCAGATAATAGACCAGCATGTAATACCGTTTCCAAGGAGGGTTGATGATGTGAAGCTTGTTATTCATTTACAATTCCCTAATTCAACGAACAAGGATAGTTCTGATGTTTTTTTAGATACAATTTCTCATAAAGTATTGGTGAATGGATATTATACTCCTGGACCATGGCCAAGCCCATGTGTAGAAATTGACACAATTGATCTTAGCAATTATTTAGATCCAGGTAACTATGAAATAAAATTCGTTTTAAAATTACATATCCTCGATACTTTGACAGTTCTATGGGATAGCATAACACATCGTATAATGATAGAACCATCTTCATCTGCAAATAATGAATATATCAATGTCAAATGTAATATTTTCCCAAATCCGACTACTACATCAATAAATGTCATTGTTACCACAGAGGACCGGTTGAATAATGTTTATTTTAAATTAATCAATAATCAAGGCAGAGTATTAAAGGATATTGAAAAGAAACAAATTAATTCCGGGGAAAATACAATAACCATTCCTTTAGAGGATGTTAAACCTGGTATGTATATATTGCTTGTAAAATCAGGAAATAATATGATCTACAGAAAAATAATAAAACTTTAATAAAAAAAATGCCTATTCAATCAATGACAGGATTCGGCAAGGC
>CAZEWB010000477.1:0-3765 GCA_964515655.1 uncultured Bacteroidales bacterium | reverse complement strand
TGTGTTGGGTGTGTTTGGGTGTTTTTTGAAGAGGATTATGAACTGCGAAAGCCTCAAGTTAAGAATGATATTTTCTCGTTTGGCGTATCAATGTACGAATTAGCTTCAGGCGATTTGCCTTTTGGCGATTGGGGGGGGCTTTCACTTTTGCAGGGTCAGAAAATTCCGAACATTCCAAAACGATATTCCGATGAATTGAATTCACTGATTAAAAACTGTCTTGCAAAAGAGCCGGAGAAAAGACCCTCATCTGAATCAATCATGAAATCAGCTGCAACTTATCTGGAAACAAGACAATGGCAACCAGTTTCTAATATTAGGGAGGACAGAAGCACAGAGGATAAAAAAGAATGGGAAAAAGCATCAGCGGTTGGTACAATTGAGGCCTTTGAAGATTATTGCAATAAATACAAATCAGGAAAGCATGTTGCAGATGCTAAAAAGGAAATTGAAAAGCTGACTGATATTATTGAATGGGGAGAAGCTACAAGGGCTGGGACAATTGAAGGTTATGAAAACTATATTTTTAATTGCCCTTCAGGGAAACATGTGGCTGAAGCAAAAAGGCTGATTGACAAATTATTTGAAATTCAGGAATGGAAAAAAGCAACTGAAGCCGGGACAATAGAAGGTTATAAAGAATATATCGGCAATTGTCCTTCGGGAGAGCATTTGGCTGAAGCAGAAAAGGAAATTGGAAGTCTGTTTGAAAATCAGGAATGGGAAAAAGCAACTGAAATCAGAACAATAGAAGCATTTGAATATTATCTGCGTTTATATCCTTCGGGCAAGCATGCAATCGAAGCAAAAAAAGAAATTGACAAATTACTTGAAATCCAGGAATGGGGATTGGCTCAATCATTAAATACGATTGATGCTTACAGAAATTTTTATAAAAAATTCACTAATGGCAAATTCGCAAAAAAGGCACAGGAAATTGTAAGCACTTATGAAGCAGAAAAATTATGGCGAAAAATTAATGAAACGGATTCATCATCAGAAAAAATCAAACTTTGCAGAAAATACCTCAGGGATTTCAGCGAAAAACCAAAAAAACAGGAGGTGCAGAATATAATTTCACAATTAATTTCATGTCGTAACAAAAAACGGAGAAAAATATTATTTGTTTTCATTGCTGTAATTTCTATAATTATTATAATGTACTTAATTATTCCACCTTTTATACAATATTACACCTGGCGCAGAGCCAATAAATCACACTCTGCTGATACTTACAAATCATATTTAAAAGAATATCCGGAAGGGAAGTATAAAACGGCTGCATGCGACAGCATTAAGAGCATTAAACAAAGAGAATGTGATGGTTATGTTCACGAGGGTCTTACATTATTAAAAGAAGGAGAAAATCTTATTCTTGATAATGAAAGTAATAGCAAAGAAGGCTGCAGAAAGTATATATCTGCTAAAAGGAAATTCGTTCAGGCAATTGATACGGCAAAAATTTACAATCAGATGCCTTATGTATTCATTAATGTAGACGTTGCAAGAAAACAGAAAGATTCGCTTGAATTGAACATAATAAAGCAGGTATGCATATTTTGTTGCGGTATAGCTCATTGCAATGGCTGCCGGAAATCTTATCTCGACAGAATATTTATACTTGTAGAAGAGGACTCTGTAAAACTAAATTCCTACATACGGATTTGCGGAGGAATTGAAGAATATAAGAACAGAAATTGTAATGATTTGTTTTAGATGCATGAAAAATGAAAACAACAGTTATAATATTAATATTATCAATGGGTAGTTCTGGATGTATATATGCGCAAAATGACTCAAGTTGTTGCTGGTATAACGTTCGCATAGGACAGGAAATATTTAACTCCGGGAAATGTGAAGAAGATTATAAAAATGCAAAAAAATATTTTCAAGAAGCATTGAAATGCCCGGATGTAAATAAAAATCCTAACTGTAAAGACATTCAAGGACGCATAAGCCAATGTGAAAAAAAACTTAAAGATTTTGAAAATCAGAAAAGACTCCAGTGTTACACACAAAAAATGGATCAGGGAAGATCTTCTAAAGAGAATGAGAATTACGATGAAGCCATTTCACTTTTCAGCCAAGCAAAAAATTGTGGATACACAAACGGATACAAGACTGCAGATAGCCTGATATATGTATGTGACAGTATTAAAGCAGAATGTAAGCAAAAGGAAGAATGTTATACCCAAAATTTCGAAAAAGGACAAGCCGCTTATACTAATAAATATTTTATCGAGGCAAAGAAATATTTTCTGAAATCCAGGGATTGTGGGCATAGGAAAGGTATTAAAACTGCGAATGAATGGATAGACAAATGCGACAATATTATTAACGCAAAATGGCAACACATGGAAAGCCCTGATTGTAAAAGGACCGTGAATTGCATTGCAATAAACGGAACAAACATATTTGCTGGGACTACCGATGGAGTATTTTTATCCGATAATAATGGGACCACTTGGAATTCAGTTAACAATGGCATGACCAATACTAAAGTTAAATCATTAATCGTAAACCAATCAAATGTTTTTGCAGGAACTTTAGGCGGCATATTCATGTCAACAGATAATGGAGGGTTATGGACTCGGGTGAATTCCGGTTTATACAATACAAGTATAACCTCATTAGCTCTGTGTGGAACAGATCTTTTTGTCGGGACCTGGGGCGGCGGAGTTTTTTTCTCAACAAATAATGGAAAAACATGGATTGAGAAAAATGTCGGGCTGACTGATTCCTGCATTTTATCTTTGACTGTCATTGGTAAGTGTGTATATGTAAGTACTTCAAGAGGCAAGTTGTTTAAATCATCGAATAACGGGAGCAGCTGGTCATCTGTAAATACAGGTCAGTCTAATGTTCGTATATACACAGTTGCTCAATGCGGAACAAAATTATTTACGGGGACTGATAGCGTAGGTGTATTGATGTCTTCAGATAACGGCAAAACCTGGACTGCAACGGCGCTCACAGGACATAATGTTAACTCACTGGCAATAAGCGGAAAGAGTATTTATGCAGGTACCAGCGATGGAGTTTATCTGTCTATCAATAATGGCACGAGCTGGACGAAGATTAATCAAGGACTAACAAACAAGTATGTGAATACCCTGGCTATTAATGGAACAAGTATTTATGTCGGTACCAGCGATGGAATGTTTTTATCAACCAATGCTGGATCAAACTGGTCTGAGGTGAATACTGGCCTTAAATATGCCCCGGTCTTTGCAATGTCCTCCATTGGTTCTTATTCCTATGCAGGAACGAATAAGGGAATATTCATATCATCATCAGGTAATGATTTTCGCTGGACTGCAGTAAAAACCGGATCATTATTTAGCCACTTTTCAAACTACACCCAGCAGGTTAATGCATTTATTGCACTCGGAACAACAATCTTTGCCGGGACAAAGAATGATGGAGTAGTCTACTCGGTTGATAATGGTGCTCATTGGGTAAAGGCAAATGAGGGTATGACAGATAAACATATATTATCACTGGCAGTGAGAGGAACATATCTTTTTGCCGGAACTGAAAATGGTATGTTTTTATCCACAGATAATGGCATTAAATGGACGAAAATGAATAAAGGTATGACAAATAAGCATGTTGATGCATTAGCATTGTGCGGAACGGATCTTTTTGCCGGAACCGATAAGCAGGGAGTGTTTTTTTTAGCTAACAATGGGGATGCCTGGACTCAGCATAATACCGGGCTGACAAACATGCACATTAATACATTAGCCGTAATCGGTACAAAAA
>CAZEWB010000476.1:3210-3773 GCA_964515655.1 uncultured Bacteroidales bacterium | reverse complement strand
CATTGGTTATAATACCGGACAATCCCAAAGGGATTGAATACCAATAACCCCCGACGGAGTCGGGGGTTAAAAAAACTAGCGAAACAACCCTGAAGGGGTTGAATATAAAGTTGTTCAACCCCTCCGGGGTTGGCAGAGCTGCAGCAGTCCACACCGGACTGCGCCCTTCGTTAAACTCAGGGCTACGTCCGGTGTTATTTGGATTTGACTCCTTCGGAGTCATTGAAAACCGATCCATTTTAAAAATTAGCCATTTTGTTTGATCAATATTAACATTCAACATAGAAGGGAGGGGCGAAAGAAGAAAATCAGCGTTTGACCAACTGTTGTTTGTAAATGTAACCATTTTTTTGCTTAAAATTGCATAATTTTCACCGGAAACAAAATGGGTTTACAACTTTTTTATGCACAGCAGACCGGAGATTCAACGCTGGTACTTCCGCCGGATGAGGCCCGTCATGCATTTAAGGTTCTGCGACACAACACAGGCGACGTACTGCATTGCATCGACGGGAATGGCAATATGTTCCGCGCAACCAAAAACCAAACACACCCAACACACC
>CAZEWB010000476.1:0-3200 GCA_964515655.1 uncultured Bacteroidales bacterium | reverse complement strand
TGTGTTGGGTGTGTTTGGGGTTGTGTTGGCTGTGTTTGGTGTGTTTGGGTGTGTTTGGTGCAACTATAAAGACGATTTCTGATAGAGCCGGTGAACTGGAGATCCTGGAAACTGTAAAGAACTTCGGCTGCCACTCATGGGATCTGCACATGGCCGTATCAATAATACGTAATCCCGACCGCTACGAATGGTTTGTCGAAAAGGCCGTGGAAATTGGCGTTGACGAGATCACTCCTATAGTTACTTCACGTGCGGAAAAGAAAAGAATAAATGTCGAACGTCTTCAGAAAATAGCGATGTCGGCGCTTAAGCAGTCGCAAAAAAGTAAAATGCCTAAGATATATGAGCCTGTGGAACTGATGACATTTTTGCAGACATGCAATTCAGGCCAGCGCTATATTGCCCATTGCGATGCAAGTGATCCCCGGAAATGGCTGTATGAATGCCTTGTTCCAAAGACCCCCGCCATAATTCTTATCGGACCCGAAGGCGATTTCAGCCCCGAAGAAATAGCTGCAGCAAAGAATTGCAACTTTAAACCTGTCATAATTTCAGGATCAACATTGCGTACCGAAACAGCCGGAGTAGTCTGTTGCCAGATCGTTGCGCAGGTTAATTCTAAATAAAAAACTAATTTTGCAAAAAAATACCTGAATGGAATTTTCGCTGATAGAGGTGATACGTCAGACTTTACTTGTTTCGGGCCTGGTATTTTTCCTGCTTATGATGATCGAGTACCTGCATGTGCAGACGCAGGGAAAAATTGAAAAACAGATCACCGGGAATAAAAGCGGAAACATACTTCTGTCAACATTCATAAGTTCCATCCCCGGTTGCATGGGCATATTTGCAGTGGTTTCTTTGTTTACACACAATCTTACCGGATTTTCCGGCCTCATTGCAGCATCAATAGCCACATTCGGTGATGAAGCTTTTATACTTTTTGGCTCCTCACCTTACGATGCGTTTATTCTTACTGCAATTCTTGCAGCAATAGCCATTCCGACCGGATTTCTGTTTCTATTGTTCGAAAAGGGAAAGAAAGCAACCCCGCCTGTCCTGCATTTCGAAACTCATAATAACGACTGCCATTGCCAGCCCGAAAAGAAAACATTCAGGCATCATCTACAGAAAATGAGCCTGCCCCGCGCATTTCTTATTGCAATACTTTTGCTCATAATTCTATCCCAATTCCTTAATGATGGCCATGCCGAAGTCCATCTCGAAGAAGCTTTGCACGCACATGAGCACGGCCTGCTGTCGTCGGAGGTCCTGATGTTCATGGGGATGGGCCTTATTATACTCTTTATGCTTTTTACTGTTCCCGAGCATTTTCTTACAGAACACCTGTGGGGACATGTCCTTAAAAAACATTTTCTGCCCATTTTTTTGTGGACTCTTGGCTCTATTCTTGTTATCTCATTATCGCTTTCTTATTTCGATATGAATGCATGGATAACAAACAATATGAACATCGTGTACCTGCTTGCTATCCTCATCGGTATTATTCCGATATCCGGACCGCATCTTATTTTTATCACTCTCTTTGTGCAGGGAGTAGTGCCTTTCAGCGTGCTACTTGTAAGTTCAGTCGTTCAGGAAGGACATGGGGGTCTGCCTTTATTAGCAGAATCCAAAAAATCTTTTGTAAAAATAAAAGCCGTAAAAACTGTTATAGCTATTGCTATTATCGGGCTTGCATATCTCCTAAAATTCTGATGATGAGAAAACTGTTTCTAATACTGATCTTTTCCATAGCCATTGGCTTATATGCGCAGACTGAATATGTCAATATTTTTCATTTTAACGATCTTCATGGCCGCATCGAAAAACTTCCCCGGATAAAATTCATGATAGACAGCATTGAAAATGTGAACAAAGGTTATTCTCTTGTTCTGTTTGCCGGTGATATGTTCAGTGGTAAGCCCTATGTCGACAAGTGCGAAAAGCCCGGTTACCCGGCAATAGAGTTGCTGAACGAAATTCCGGTAAATGCTGCCACAATCGGAAATCATGAATTCGATTACGGACTTAGTGCTCTTAACCAGCGTATCGCCGAAGCCAACTTCCCATTTGTCGTCTGTAATATTTATAATGGTGATTCATCTTTGAAGAACGTCAAGGAATACACTGAGTTTAAGACAACGCGCGGGAACCGCATTGTTGTGCTTGGAATAACACAGGTATCAAAGAACGGGATACCCGAGACTCATCCTGATAAAGTAAAAGGACTAAAATTTTCGGGCGGACATGAGAAAGCAAAACAATACTCCAAACTTCCCGGAAAAAAAGGCGTGCTGATAATATTGTCTCACATGGGTTATAAGAATGATACTCTTATGTCCTCTCAACTGCCAAATGCCAGTTTGATCATTGGTGCACACAGTCACACAAAAATGGAAAAGCCTTATAAAGGAAAGTATTCGGAAGTTGTACAGGCAGGAAATTACGGGAAATACTTAGGTTATTTCAGATTGAAGATCAAAAAGGGAAAAATCATTTCGGAGGAATATAAATTGCTGCCTGTAGAAGACAACAGATGCGAAGACCAGAAACTAAGAAAGAAAGCCGATGTATACATTAACAACCCGGCATTCGACAAAGAAATAGCAGTGCTAAAAACACCTTTGTCGGGATCTGTTCAACTTGCTACAATGATGGCGTATTCGTACCTGAATGAATGCGGCTCCGATCTGGCAGTGCAGAACCAGGGCGGGGTGCGTATCAATGAGATTCCCCCAGGTCCTTTGACAATTAAAAAAGTTTACGAACTTGATCCTTTCGATAATCCTCTTCTTATTGTTGAAATGACTCCGGAAGAAATAAAGGAACTTATTATTCAGAGCATAAGGCTTCAGGGCGATTACGACCTTGCTCCCGCGGGCTTTTCGTACGAAATTGTAAAAAGTGATAAAGGAACATTGAGTGACATTAAACTTGATTTCCTTAATACAATGCCCAATAAAAGCGGAAAATTCAGAATGGCAATAAACAGTTATATCTTTTTCTCTTACCTTAAAGATACTAAGATACCTTATACTGAAACCGGGATGTTCTCAACACAGGTGTTAATGACTTATATCCAGAAAAAAGGCCTTGAAAATCCTGTAAAGGTGCATATACCTGAAGGGAACAAAGGGAAGTACTAGGGATGATGTTATGCAAAAGACAGTAAAAAACCACCCAAACACACCCAACAC
>CAZEWB010000475.1:0-3779 GCA_964515655.1 uncultured Bacteroidales bacterium | reverse complement strand
TTTGCAAATCCGCCTACAGCTGAACTGGAAACTGAGATCTGCAATGTATTTGAATACTCGTAAGAACAACCTGCTGTACTTACAACTGCCATATAGTATGTAGTTGCCGACAGATTTGGTGTGTTGTAAGTGGGATTTGTCGCCCCGGAGATATTGCTCCAGGCAGAACCGTCAGGTGAACTCTGCCACTGAATGGTCCCGGAATAACCCGAGAGAGAGAGACTTGTCCCTGAGCCCGTACAAACCGCCAGGAGTGTTGCATCTGCAGTACCTGCGACAGGACTGGCAGTGACGGTGACATGCACTGAAGTAGAAAAGACACTTCCGCAACCTGCCGAAAGAACAACAGCCCTGTAATAATAATCACCGGTCAGGATAGGAGTAGTATAGGTATCAGAAGTAGCACCATTGATATTTGTCCATCCTGTCCCGGTCGGAGTGCCTTGCCATTGAATGGTACCGTTATATCCGGTAAGAGTGATGGTGGCAGATGTCCCGCTGCATATTGTGGAAGAAGGCGATACGGTTGCAGTACCTCCTACAGGGGCGGTATTTACAGTGATAAGAACAACATTGGAGGTATCGGTTCCGCAGCCTGAAACCGTAAGGATGGCGCGGTAATACCTGTTTGCTGTTAAAGTGGGAGTTGTGTACGTTGCAGAAGTAGCGCCACCTATATTATTCCAGGTTGTTCCGTTGTTGGATGATTGCCATTGAATATTTCCATAAGAACTGTCAAGTGACAATGTAGTGCTTGTCCCTGTGCAGATCGAAGTATTTGCAGCGGTTGCAGTACCTCCGTCCGGGCCGGGAACAACTGTTATCAAAACTTCATTAGAAGTTTGTGAACCACAGTTAGGAATAGTAACTATAGCCCTTCCATATACATTCATGGTCAGTCCCGGAGTAGTGAAAGTGGGATTTATCCCGCTGCTGATATTCTGCCATGTGATATGGTCAAAGGAGCGTTGCCATTGAATATTGCCGGAATATCCCGTAAGTGTAAATGTTGTGGTATTTCCGCTGCAGACAGTAGTAGGGTTTGCGCTTGCCGTACCGGCAACAGCGCCGGTTGATAAAGTAATTGTAAGCGTATTTGAAGTGTCCGAATTGCAGGAGTTTGTAATAATTAATCTTGCATAGTATTGGGAAGTGATAGGAGGAGTATTATAAGTAGCGCCTGTTGCTCCCGGAATGTTCGCCCAGCCTGATACCCCGTTGGGCGAGGTCTGCCACTGGAAAGATGTTCCGACAAACAAAGAATCGCGAAGCGTCGTTGTACCGCCGCTGCATACAGTGTTGGGGTCTCCGTAAGCTACGCCACCATCAGCAAAAGGCTTAACAGTTGCTACAACAGGAACACGTGCGCTTATACACCCTGGTTCCTGTACTTCCCAGTCGTAGAAATAATAGTAATAATTAAGAGGAGTAGAAGCAGCTGTACTGGTTGTCATACTGAGAACACCTGCCAATGTGTAAGGATAAGTTACAGAAGCACTGTTCCTGTACAGGCCTGGGTATGCAGGCCCCAGTAATTTAAGATTTGTCCCGACGGGAACATCAAAATCCAGAGTGACCCGGCTCTCACCTGATGGCACATTAACTGTTATTGTCTGAAGAACAGTTCCTCCTGAATTCTGCAAAGTTATAGTTCTGTTCCCTGCAGTTTGTGCATATACTTTCACCGAAACAAGTTTAAAGGGCACAAGAGCATCGAAAATGATCCCCTGAATAGTTGGCTGGGTGTAGTATGAACCTGTTCCGGTATTATCAGTTTTTCCTACATATTCCGAAGGTGAAGCAAAATTATTTTGAACATAATATGTAGTTGTGGTACTGATGACAGGAGTAGTAAAAGTTGTTCCTGTACCTAAAAGAGAGCCGCCTATAGCAATATCATACCATTCAAGTGTTCCGGTGCCTGTAGCTGAAAGACCAACAGTACCGGGGCCGCAACGCGAACCGGCGGTTGCAGTGGGAGCAGCGGGAAGACCTGCAGTAATAAGATCGATCTGGGTCTGCTGATCGGTCCCGTTGACATTCGTTACAGTTAGCGTTACAGAAAAAGTACCGCTAATAAGATATGCATGAGTCGGGCTTTGTTCTGTAGATGTCGTGCCGTCTCCAAAATCCCACAGCCACGAAGCAGGATTTCCGCCGGAAAGATCTGTGAAATCCACAATACCGGTACAGGTAGTAAGTGGGTCCGCTGTATAATCTGCTACCGGCGGAGCAGATGCTGAATAAATGTTGATATCATCTATATAAAGATTGTTGCCATAATCATTTACTGCCACAAATTTTAAAACAACAGAGTTTCCCACATAAGCATCAAGATTTACTGTGTCATTTCTCCATTGAGCTGCAGTAGATGGAGTAAATGCAGTTGTTGAAGAGGTAGTTGTTGCTAATGTTGCACCTGATTTGTCATAAACAGGTGTTGGATTATAGGTGGCTCCGCAATTAGTAGAAATAAAGATCTGGAGTTGATCTGTTTCAGTCTGATATTGTCTGTAGGCCACATTAAAGGTCATTTCTGCATCCGAAACACTTGTCAGGTCAATAGGTTCAGTGATCAATTCGTCTGTTTGTCCCTGATCATTATAATCATAGAAGTTCACATAAGCTGCGGCAGTACTGGCTCCGTTACCTGTTGCTGCGCGACGTTCCCATGTATAAGAGCCGTCAGGGTTATCAATCGCCCAGTTGACCGGTGCGAAAGTAGTGCTCTCGAAATTCTGTACGAAAGGAAGCGATGCCCCGGCGGATACTACAAAAGGTTTTACAAGAGTATCATTTGATGTAACCTGGTCGGTTCCGGAGTTCGGGCTTGATGTCCATGCTGTAAAGGTATGACTGCCGCTTGTAATCGGAGTTGCAAGAAATGTAACATTTGCTGTTGCATTATATGCAAGATTCCCGCTCCAGTTCTGAGTAACAATTGAACCGGCATCAATTCTGTATTTTACTACACAACTGGTTAATGTAGTTGTGCCTGCATTTCTGATAACTACTGTTGGTGTTATATTCTGTGTGCTGCAATATGCACCGAGCGGAACAGTTATGGAATTTAATTGAGCATCAAGTGCCGCTTTTACATCACGAACAGTATTGGTTTGAGATACGGCATGATTACCATAATCTGCACTTTTTTGTTTAATGCCTGTAATAGATTTCTCACTGCGTACAACCTGTGCAGAAATAACTGATGTAATAAGAAACATCATGATAACCAGAGAGTATCCAAACTTTTTCATATCGTGTTTATTTAAAAGAATTTTTTTATCAAATTTTATACGACTGTTTTTCTATTTAGTTACATAAAGAAATAAACAAGTTATTAATGCCTAATCATTAATCTTTTATGCAACGTACGGAAAGGTACATCCCTTTCCCTGCCTCTTTCCTGAAAATCTTATCAGATACGTTATTCATGAAATATGTCCATGATAAAAGTTCGCTGCTTTCATCTGCAGTCCACCATATCCCCCTTTCGCCGGCTTTCAGAAAAATGACCCTGTCCGGATCATCTTCGCTCCTTGAACCGCCGGGTAGGGCAGTGAACCCGCTTTCGTTAGTTGCAGTATTTGAGGTTTGCCAGTGTTCAGAGCCGCTTTCTTTTAATTTTCCGCCTGCAACTGATTCCCCGCCATGATAGCCGATCATCGTTACCCATTCACTGTCGTCAGGCAGATGCCAGCCCGCTGGACATCCGCACTTTGCGGCCTCCCATGTATAGAGGTATCCGTATGTTCTTACCATTGTTTTATCGTTATTAT
>CAZEWB010000474.1:0-3790 GCA_964515655.1 uncultured Bacteroidales bacterium | reverse complement strand
GTGTTGGGTGTGTTTGGGTGGTTTTTTATTTCGTTTCTGATCCATGTTTGGATTCTACATTTTTACTTAATCGTATCGCATGGGAATACTGCATTTTAAACTTTGTTCCTGTTAAAATTCTTACAAAACAAACATGGTGGATTAATGAATTTATATGGTCGCCATATTGGAAAGGTTGTAAAGACATTAAAATAGGATTTACTCTTACCGGCCATGATGAACTGGAACCCGGAGCGGCAACAAACAAGGAACGTATTTTATCAATGAAAAGATTAAAGGCGTTAAGTTTTAATACCTGGGCCAGCATAGAACCAATTATAGACATCGAGAGTTCCGCCAGGATGATATGTGAAGTAAAAGACGTTTGCGATCATTTTAAAATCGGGATCAAAAGCGGAGTACGGCTTGCTTCATCTGAAAAATACAGAAAGTTTATAATTGAAATTTCAGAATATCTGGAAACGCACTCAAACGCTACTATTTATTGGAAAAGAGACACTCTGCAGCATGCAGGATTGAAACTGGAAGATCTTCCCGGTATCTGTGTCGACAGGAATTATAACCTATGATCACTAACTGCTCAGACGGCCCATATTTCTGCTATAAATGTGCAGACACACGCGAGGAGTTGGAAAGCACTCTTAATAAGAGCGACTTTGTTATAGTTGGTAAAACTGCATTTACATACGGTATAAAGACCGACTTCGAAGGCCGCTGGTGCAGGCCATTATTATACGTAGGCCAGAAAGGTACGGAATTATACTTTTATATCGGCTCAGAGAACGGCAAACACTATTACGAGTACTTTCATTACATCGACACGAACAGGATCGCTATAAACACTTATAAGGGCCAAGGCGCCCGCGATTTTAATTTTATCAATGGAGTATGGGACTGGCAGGTTAAATCGCACACAAAACGAAAAGAAAGGGTTTAAAATGACAAAACAGGAAGCAATACAAGCAATGAAAGAAGGGAAAAAAGTAACACATACTTTATTTTCTCCCAATGAATGGATGACAATGGAAGGCGATCAGATTGTCTTAGAAGATGGTGTTAAATGCGACCCATCTTTAGAATTCTGGTTTTGGAGAACTGTTGATTTATGGAATGATGGATATTCACTATATGAAACTGCTTGTGTTAATCATATATGGAAAGCATATCCAATGCCTGAAGGGGTTAAATGCGTTAAATGTGGCAAGCCATATGAAAAACAAAATGATTGCTAACGGATGGGGCTATGTTGTCGTTTTAATGCAACATAGCACGTGTTATGCCCCCGAAGGGAAAGTTTAATTTTTAAAAAAATAGCGATGGCAAGAATAATAATAGGATGCGAAGAAAGTCAAGAAGTATGCAAGGCTTTTAGAAAAAAGGGAATAGAGGCATACAGTTGCGATATTCAAGAATGTTCCGGAGAGCATCCAGAATGGCATTATCAGTGTGATATTTTTGACGTTCTTTTAAATGGGTGGGATGGGGCTATATTTTTTCCACCCTGTACAGATTTAGCATCAAGCGGGGCAAGATGGTTTGAGGAAAAGCGGCAAAATGGAAGGCAAGCAAAAAGTATTGAATTTTTTATGAGGCTTGCAGAATACCCAATTGATAGAATTGCAATAGAAAATCCTGTCGGAATAATGAGCCGGTTATATAGAAAGCCAGATCAAATAATACAACCCTGGCAATTTGGACACGCAGAAACAAAAGCAACTTGCTTATGGCTAAAAAATTTACCGGCATTAAAACCAACAAAAATTGTAGAACCTGACTTTATGCGAAAACCAGATGGAAGTTATTATTTGGATGCTAAAGGGAAAAAATATAGCCGAATACATTTTATGAGTAGAAACAATCCAAATAGGGCAAAAGAACGGTCAAAAACATATAATGGTATTGCAGAAGCTATGGCCGAGCAGTGGCGGGATTTTTTTAAAAATTAAATTGGGCATAACGCAAAGATTGGCGCACGTGCGCAGCATTGCGCTAATCGACCGTTAGCAATCGTTTAATCCAAATTTTAATTACCTTTGAAATAACTTTTAAAACAACAGGATATGAAAAACCTGATACTCGCTTTAACTACAATCCTGATGCTTTCAGGATGCGATCTGTTTAAGAGCAAAGAAACTATTCTTGAGGAGCATGAATGGATATTGTCAGAACGCACATATATGAATATTCCCGGTGGAAAAGAAGAGAATGAATACTATAAAAAAAATGATAAACGATGCATATTAGAATTTTTTAAAGATGGCACTTTTCATATAATTGAAAATGGAAAGTATGATTACTTCTCATGGAATTTAAAAGATGATAAAATTACTTTATCACAAGGTTTCGATGAAATCGTTTTAAGCATAAGCATAACTAAACCTGATGATTTGGTAATTTGTTATGTGAAAGATCACATCCTTTATTATGAAAAGTATCTTACCGTGAGTAGTGATAAATGGCGTTCTGATGATTTTGTTGATTCTTATAATTTTTCAAAATAGTTTTTGTTCTTTGAAATATTTGTATCTTTGTGGCGTCAACTCATTCTATTTATGAACCACAAAAACTACAAACAACTACTGGGCAGGCATAGGGATGTAAGTTCCTTAGTCTTTTCGTGGTTCGCCATGAATGGGTTGACAGTGACCTGCCCTTATTTATTTATCAAAACTTTTTTTTATGTCAACCCAAAAAGCGAATGGCAGTACACTGCCCGCCGTCTTTACCTACGGCGAAAATAATAAGGTAAGAATCATAAACCGGGATGAATTGCCCTGGTTCGCAGCAACCGATGTTTGCAAAACCCTTTCCATTCAAAATGCAAGTCAAGTTATTAAAAGACTTGATGATGATGAACGGTCTATATTTGATATAGGTCGTCAGGGTAAAACTTGGTTTGTCAACGAGTCCGGCCCGAAGCAAAGGCATTCCGCAAATGGGTAACCAACGAAGTGCTGCCGGAACTGCGTAAGAAGGGCAGTTATGGGGGAGCGCGTCAGGAGCAGAAGGCAATACCCGAAGCGGGTACCTATTTGCCTGAAGACATGTATGCAATGCCGTTAAGAGATGGACTTACCTATTGTGCTTTATTCAGACAAGAAGTATATACCCATTTCAATTTACTTCTACAGCACATCGACTACACGGGAACAATAGACGATGAGTTTATTGATAAAATAGGTCGTAATAATTTTATAATTGTCAGGGTTGGTATTGTTCCACGCAGGTTTATAAATCTTACCGGATACAGAAATTTTTTAAAATTGACAAAGTTGCCATATTTTGGAAACGAAATAAAAAGGCTCTTTGAGTATGAACCTTCGTTTATTAATAGCGAATTTGCTTATCAGTACACTTCCGGCCAGATGAATGATATTGTATTTCTTTTACATGAGAAGCCTCTGCGTAAAGACATTATTATGAATTTACTTCGTAAAGGGAGGTTATAAAAATGAATGCAACCGAGATCATCAAGGACATCCTATCCGATGCCGCCCCTGAAGTTTTCAAGGAAAACCTGCAGGATATGTTTCAGACCTGGGTAATAAACGCGGAAGACCCCAGCAAGGAGGAACGCGCCGACAAGGTATTTACATTTAACAGCATGAACAAACTCCTGGACAACATCCGGCAGTATTGCACCAAAAAGGAATAAGTCGTCTCTTACGCCAATAACAGCCCCCGGAAACCAAAAGCCCCGACAATAATGTTGGGGCTTTTTTGTTAAAATGCAATGCAGTAAAACCCAAAACACCAAACACACCCAACACACACCAAACACACCCAACAC
>CAZEWB010000473.1:0-3793 GCA_964515655.1 uncultured Bacteroidales bacterium | reverse complement strand
CATTTTCTGAGGTGTCCACAGCAATTGAATTATAATAACCTGTATTTGGTACTTTTCCCATTCTTTTAGCCCAGATAAAATTACCATTTACATCCAATTTGCATACAAAAATATCGTACCATTCAATAGATGTTAAATTAAAAGTGTCTTGGCCTGGATCAAAATCTACTGTGCCATTAAAATATCCAGTAGTATATACGTTACCGTTGGAATCTACAGCTATTGAATTACTTAAAATATCACCAGTTCCTCCCATGTGTTTTGCCCACTCCAAAACCTGAGCATTTGCTTCAATAATAAAAAGCAGAAATACCGATAGAAACAACAGATTTTTCATATAGGAAATATTATTATACAAATATAAGACAATTAGCAACATAAAATAGTTGTCTGAAGGATATTAATTATTAACTGACATTTCTCACCTGGAAAATTATTAGTAAAACACACATGCCCGCGAACACTCTTCGACACCGCCAATTACATCTAACAAACATAATTGCTTGCACCGGGCGGGCTCAGAGTGACACCCCTCTTTTTTTTAACTATAACCTAAAAACCCACCACCCTGTCATCCTGAGCCGCCTGCAAGGGAAAGATTTTTTACATAGGAAAGAAAATGCAGGCGTGTCGAAGGATGCTGCCCATTGCATACTACACACGCTTATGAAGTGAGAAATGTTAGTTACCAACTACGTATATTATTGCAATGCGAAGCAATCGTTGTGCGAAAGGAAGCGGGGGGGAAACCGCCTGCTTGTTTATGGTTGTTGCAGTTGTATAGTATACAAATACGCAAAACAGTTCGTGGTGGTTTGTCGGGGGACAAACCACGGGAGGTGCACGCAACGATTGCTTCGGTCGCTTAAGGCAATCACAGGTTTTAATTGTCCGGGTTGCTCCCACGTAATGACGGGTGGTGTTTTTTGTTGTTGGAAATTATATGCGTTTGCCCTGGGGCTCGTTTTGAAATTTGTAGAACTCGTAAATCATGTTAATTATTGCGAAACAGAGGGTATGGGGGAACATAAAGCATAAATATTGAGTAACTTTGAATTAAACATTTTAATATGAAAACTACAATACATATCGAGAACCTCAAATGCCACGGGTGCGCAAATACTATCAGGCGTAATATCCTGGCGATAAAGGGAGTAAAGGATGTCATAGTGATCCATGATGATCCTTCAGTTGAAATTGAGTATGAGGGCGGTGAAGAGATGGCAGATATTTTCAGAAAAACTCTAAAAAAACTGGGCTATCCGGAAAGCGGGAAAAACAGTACCGGCGCTACAGTTAAGTCGTATGTGAGTTGCGCAATAGGCAGGATAAAAAAGTAGTACCTATACAGAGGGATAAGTATAAGACCCAAGTCCCAAAATCCAAGCCCCAAGGGACAGCTCCCCTGGAATTTGTGTCTTATATCTTGGAATTTGTGTCTTCAATAAGCCCCAAGCCTCATGGAATTGATCATTGAAAATTGAATATTTGGCATTGTTAATTATAACTGTAAAAAATGTTCAATGTCAAACCAACAACTAACATAAAGCCCCAAGTCCAAAATTTCAAGCCCCAAGCCCCAAGTGACTGTTCCCCTGAAATTGTTGATCATTGAAAATTGAAAATTTGGTATTGTACATTAAACGATAAAAAATATTCAATGTCAAACCAACAACTATCAATGAACAAAGGACAGCACCTTTGAAATTTGGAATTTGAGACTTGGAATTTGGGACTTGAAATTTGAGTCTTTACAGGTACTTGTCTATTGTCTGCGATTTAAGGTAATCTCTGAATTTAACCGTCATTTCGTAAGTGACATTGTTCATCATACATTTATCGAAGGGGCATATTTTTTTGTCAAGGGGGCATTTTGTTGTCTCGAGTTTCCCTTCTATTGATTCGTACACTGCAAGCAGGTTTATTTCTTTCGGTTTTTTCTTAAGGACAAATCCGCCCTTTGGTCCGCGCTGAGAACCCAGGAATCCTTCCTTAACCAGGCGCTGCATGATTTTAGCGACATGATGTTTTGAAGTATCAGTTGCATCAGCAATTGACTGAACATTAACAAGGCCATCGCCCTTAGCAACAAGAATAATCCCGTGTATTCCTATCGAGGCTGCTTCTGATATAGAAATGATTCTTGACATAAAATTAATTAAAGTATTTAATTGCACAAAAGTAGTAATTATTTTGATAAACTGAAGTGATGGAAGGCGGAAATCCGAAGCACGAAATCCGAAATCCGAAGCACGAAATCCGAAATACGAAGAGGTTTAAGTTGCTTACGCCAGAGGTGAAGGAAGACGGAAGACGGGAGATTGTCTCCATCTTCAGCTTCCGTTCTTCCCGCGTCTGGTCCAGAGAATTCCCCTTTAGGGGCAGAGTTGTGCGTTGAAAATCCAAAACATGACATATCAATAAGAGTACTTAGAACCCTTGTCACTCGACACAGTCGAGCGACTGCGGGGGATATGCTTCGTGATATACAATTGATATTCGCTTCGCTGAGATACGCTTCGCGATATTCGCTCCGCTGATATTCCTGCAGACTGACGACTGAGATCTGACGACTTTTTAAGGAAACTAAAAGTAAATAATCCAAGGATGTATTAAAAAACCTATTTTTGTAAAAAATAACCATCTATGAGATCTCTTATTCTTTCTTTAGCTATTCTGACGACGTTGTCATTTTCTGCATTCAGCCAGGATTATAACATGAGCACGACTTCTGTAACAACATGTGCAGGGAATTTTTATGATTCCGGCGGACCTTCAGCAGTTTACGGAAATAGTCAGGCATTTACAATGACCTTTAATTCAGATAACGGCAACCGTTTAAGTTTCAACTTTCAGTCGTTCTCAACAGAATCATGTTGTGATTATCTAAGAATCTATGACGGACCATCCAATGCATACCCTATGATAGGGCAATACGGAGGGACAACATCTCCTGGCGTAATAACATCTTCTGGAACATCTCTTACATTTTATTTTTATTCCGATTTCAGCGGTCAATATTCCGGATGAAGCGCAATAATATCCTGTACAACTCCTGCTCTTGACTATTATCCTATTTCAGCAGGAACTGTCACAACATGCAGCGGTGTATTCTTTGATTCAGGAAGCGGCAACAATAATTATTCGAGTAACGAAAACATTACACAAACATTTACTTCATCAAGCGGACAGTATATTATATTCGACTTCACTAATTTCAGCGTAAGCACCGATGACACTCTTTTTGCATACGACGGCACCAGTACTTCTTCGCCTCTTATCGGGAAATATTTCGGAACCCAAATCCCTGAAAAGATATATTCCAAAAGCGGAAGCAGTGTAACATTCCGTTTTCTTTCAAATTCCGCCAATGTTTCATCAGGTTGGCGTGCGCTTATCTCCTGTTCGGCAACAGCGCCACAGCAGGATTTTTTAATGCAAAGCGGAATAAGATACACATGCGGAGGTAATTTTTATGACGAAGGCGGAAGCAGTGCAGGATATGCCAACTCTTCGGTGAAAACAATGACATTCTACAGCGACGATGGCAACCGGATAAGTTTTAACTTTCAGTCATTCTCAACCGAGTCATGCTGCGACTATATGAGAATTTACGACGGACCTTCAACTTCTTACCCTCTGATAGGTCAGTATGGTGGAACAACATCGCCAGGAATTGTAACGTCAACAGGAACATCGCTTACTTTTTATTTTTATTCCGACGCAAGCAATATATCCTCCGGCTGGAGCGCCGGAATTTCATGCCCAAACCCCACCAAACACACCCAACACA
>CAZEWB010000472.1:0-3796 GCA_964515655.1 uncultured Bacteroidales bacterium | reverse complement strand
ACAATGAATTGTTGTTATCGGCTTGTTAGCAACAAAGCGTATGACAAAGACAGTGAAAAAATGGTTTGAGTATGACTAATGACAGACATATGAGGAATGACAAAGGGTTTATTTTTAGAATAAAAAAATCTAATACAATGAAAATACTAATTATTATTTTGGTTACATTCTTTAGCCTACAACCTATCATCAAAGCACAGAATTTTATTGACAATAATAAAGAATGGGCGGTTTTGTCTACTTATAGTGTTAAAAATGAATTTCTATGGCAATATTGGACAACCTATTATAAATTTTCGGGAGACTCGATTGTCAATGGATTTTCATACAATAAACAATATATGTCAACCGACTCAAGCCAGGTAATCTGGACACTAAGCTATTGTCCTTTATGGTTTGAAAGAAATGATAGTGTTTTTATACGCGGATATTGCTGTGGATATCAAGTTGACACAGCGACTTTAGTATATGATTTTAATCTTCAGGAGGGTGATTCATTTTATTCTATGAATGTTGATTCTATCAGATTTATAGAATGGGGTGGAAGTATAAGAAAACATTGGTTTTTTTCAAATTATGGAATAGTCAAAACCTGGGTTGAAGGAGTTGGAAATTTAGAAAATTTTAATTACCAGAATTGTATTAACAGCTTGGCAGAATCATTGCTTTGCTTCCACGAAAACGGTAACTTAATTTATCAAGACCCATATTATGCAAGTTGCTATATACTAACATCTTCGGAAGTGCAAATTAATAGTTCTATGATTAACATTAGCGTTTTGCCATCTGATAATGGTGGTTTAATAATTAAAAATCCTAACTCAGAAAAAGGCGCAATTGTTTTTTATACAATAGATGGCAGACAAATAAATGAACAAAGGATTGAATCAGAAAACACTCAGGTTGACCTGAAAAAATCCGGTATGATTATTTATAAATTTACAAACATAAATGGTAAAACACAAACAGGAAAATTTATAAATGTCCACCCTTGATTTTAAACTAAACCCTTGACTAAAGCGAATGACAGAGATACAAACCATTTGGAGAGAAACGCACAGTTGGTAACAGCGCCTACCTACTCCCAATCTGCGCTACAGAAACAGAGTAACAAACACTAATAAACCTTAATTACAACATTTATCATTACAGCACATTTAAATTTTTTATACTTTGGCAGCATAAAATAATATCATGCCCGTTCAAATCATAGAAGTTACGACCAACGCGCAAAAAAAAGCTTTTGTAAAGTTCATGTTCGGACTGTACAGGGGCGACAAGAACTGGATACCGCCCATCATTGCCGATGAACTTAAATTGATGGACCCGGCCAAAAACCCTGCATTCACATTCTGCGAAGCAAAATACTGGATAGCTTACAAGAACAATATTCCTGTTGGACGTATCTCAGCCATCATCAACAGCGAATACAATAAACTGAAGGGTATAAAATACGGCAGGATCTCACGTGCTGAGTTTATCGACAACGAAGAGATCACTTCTGCCCTTTTCGGTGTTGCCGAAGAATGGATAAAGAGCAAAGGCATGACCCATGTTCACGGCCCTCTCGGTTTTACAAATCTTGATCTTCAGGGTTTGCTCATCGAGGGGTTCGATTATCTGCCTTCAATTGCTTCTGTCTATCACAAGCCATATTACCTTAAACATTACGAAAGACTCGGTTATCAGAAGGAGAACGACTGGGTGGAATTCCGCCTTATGATGGCAGCAGACATTCCTGAAAAAGCCAAAAGGCTTGCCGATATGATAAAAGAACGGTATAAACTGAAAGTAAATCACTTTAAAACAAATAAGGAACTGGAGCCGTGGGGACCTAAAGTTTTCAGTCTCCTCAACAAGTCATTTGCAGAACTCCCTTATGTCGCGCCATTCAATGACGAACTCATCCGTTACTATTCCGATAAGTATTTTAAACTGCTGAACCCGGAATTTGTAAAGATCATAACCACCGAAAACGGCAGCCTTGCCGGGTTTATTATTGGCATACCGTCTCTTTCACTTGCGATGCAGAAAGCTAACGGCCGTCTTTTCCCGTTCGGGTTCTGGCACTTGCTGAAAGCCCTTAAGAATCCTTCTGTAATGGACCTGGTGCTTACAGGTGTTGACCCTCCTATGCAGGGGATGGGCGTTCCGGCACTCCTTATAAACGAACTTCAAACAGTAATAAATCTGCATAAGATAACATATGTGGAGACCACAGGTATGTTCGAATCGAATCAAAAGGGGATCGTTACATGGAAAAACTACGAACATATCCAGCACAAACGCCGCCGCTGTTTTATCAAAGAAATAGTGTAGCAACAACTAAATTATGCAACATTAGCCACAAATGTTTTTAAATCCCAATAAACAAAAAGCAAATTTCAAATAAATTACAAATTCAAATATTCAATGAACAAATATGGTAAAGCATTAATATTATACTTGGTACGGGATGAATTCTTACATTTTTCATTAGTCGGCAGTCGCCAGTCAACAGTCAGCAAAATTGCCAATTGCCGACTGAAGATTGCCGACTTTAAAAATGTATGGTTCTATTCCGTATGCAGTTAAAGTTTGTTTAGATGTTTTGAATTTTAATATTAGTTATTGAGATTTGTTTGTTTTTTGTTAATTGAAATTTGTAATTTTATTTAAAAGAAGTTTCAAAATTAATTTATCTAAACACTAGCATGAGCCCCAAGGTACTGAAGGAATTATTAGACAGGCTGGCAGAAAAATACAATACTCCGGCTTTTATTCCCGAAGATCCCATTAGCATTCCTCACCGTTTTACAAAAAAAGAAGACATTGAAATTTCCGGATTCCTTGCATCGGTAATTGCATGGGGAAACCGCAGCAGCATCTTAAAGTCAGCATCAAAGATGATGGAGATGATGGATAACGATCCGTATCATTTCGTTTGTAATGCCAGGGACAAAGACCTTAAGCCACTTTCAGGATTTGTTCACCGGACGTTCAACGGTTCTGACATGCTCTTTTTTGTTGAGTCGTTAAAAAATATTTACAAAAATCATAACGGGTTACATAGAGTTTTTTCTGAAGGATATAGCCGTAAAGAAAGCATAACCGGAACATTGGAATATTTCAGAAAAATATTTCTTGAAGCAGATCATGAAAAAAGAAGCGAAAAACATATTCCGGATATATCAAAAAAAACAGCAGCAAAAAAAATAAACATGTACCTGCGCTGGATGGTCCGCCATGACAAAAATGGCGTTGACTTCGGCCTCTGGCGCGACATTCCGATGAGTTCGCTGCTTATTCCGCTTGATGTCCACTCTGCCGCAACAGCACGCAAACTAGGCCTTCTGAAAAGAAAGCAGAACGACCTGAGTTCTGTGATCGAACTTACGGATAATCTCAGAAAATTCCGTCCCGAAGACCCCGTTTATTACGACTATGCCCTTTTCGGAGCTGGAGTGGGGAAGGAGATCATTAGCTCAGGTTAAGCAATAGGACTATTTCGGTTCTTTTTCAAAATGAATGGGAAAAATTGTAACCGTTTTAATTAACAATGCCAAATATTCAATTTTCAATGATCAATAAAAAAAACAAAAATCTCAAACAGAAATGATACTTGTACATTGTTTGTTGCTTGTTTGACATTGAACATTTTTTCTAATGATTACAATTGGCGCTTGAATAAGACCCAAGATCCAAAATCCAAGCCCCAAGGGAAAGTCACCTTGGAATTTGGGTCTTGGATCCTTGTGTACGAAATCTCCAAGATCTTTAAGTTAATGTTCCTGTTAACTTATTGAACCAGATCTTG
>CAZEWB010000471.1:3177-3809 GCA_964515655.1 uncultured Bacteroidales bacterium | reverse complement strand
GGGTGTGTTTGGTGTGTTGGGTGTGTTTGGTGTGTTGGGTGTGTTTGGTTTGTGGTGTAAGAGCAGGGCTGCTGAAATATTTAAGGAAATTGATAAATAATTTTTTTAATCTTCTCAACAACATACACATAACATTGTTGATTTATTAAAAAATGTTTAAGTTTGTCTAAATTATTATCATATTTATAATGAACACTTCTGTAATATATTCCAGTGAAGAGATCCTTGACGGAATAAAGAACAGTAACCGGGAAGTGTTGCAATTCATTTATAAGAATCATTATCCTGTTATCGAGAGTATTATAGTTACCAAATTCATGGGTTCGGTTGAACAGGCAAAAGACGTGTTTCAGGACGCATTATTAACCGTATTTACCGGAATTACTTCCGACCCGTCATTAAAAATTCAATATACTTTTTCCACGTTTCTGGCCACCATCTGCAAACGCCGGATGATTGACGAAATGCGTAAAAACAAAAATGAGATTCACGACCTGGAGATAGGTTGGATAGAAGATTCAGATGACACAATAAATGATTTATTTGTCAGGGAGGAAAAAGCCCGCCTGTTCGAAAAGCATTTATTGTGTCATCTGAATCTTCTACCCAACACACCAAACACACCCAACACA
>CAZEWB010000471.1:0-3167 GCA_964515655.1 uncultured Bacteroidales bacterium | reverse complement strand
GTTCGAAAAGCATTTTTACAAACTTGGTGAGAAATGCAGGAAACTGCTTTCACTTTTTCTTGAAGGACACTCAATAGAAGAAATAACCTGTATTCTGAAAATGAGCAGCGAAAAATTCACTAAAAAACGCCGCATGCAATGTAAATTTTTACTTTTTAAAAGTATATACAACGATTCAACACTTAAAGAACTTATTGATGGAAAACCCTGGACTATTCGAGAAATACCTAGATGGTAGCCTGCCTGAAACAGGACGAATTGCTTTTCAGCATAAACTAAAAACCGATCCTGACTTCGAAGCGGAGTTCAAGCTATACTGTGATGTTGATAATGCATTAAAAAATATAAAGAACCGGCAGGCATTTAAAAAGGTCTTAAACGAAGCGGCCACAAATTATTTTAACTCTGTAGATCCGGTTTCAACTGAAAACAAAATAACAAAAAGATCCATTCCCTTCAGACGGATATACTCTATTGCTGCTTCAGTTGCGGCAGTTGTGGCTATAACGTTTTTTATATGGTATTTCTTCTTTACTACACCCACTTATAAAGAACTCTATGCTGAAAACTATCATCCATTGAAAGTTGATGTTATTACGAGATCAACAACCGGTTCGGCAGAAACTATTAATAAAGCGCTTATACATTACCAGACAGGGAAATATAACGATTGCCTGGCTTTGCTGAAAACAGAGTCGTTTCCCGATAGTTTAAATACTTTCGTAAAAGTTCTGCAGGGACTTACGTATATGGAAACCGGTGATTTTGCCCGGGCCGAAATCCTTTTAAAAGAAGCTTCTGCCGACACAAAGAATATTATGTACGAGGATTGCATCTGGTATTTATCGCTGACATACCTGCAACTCGGACAACCCGGAAAATGCAGAGAGCAGCTTGAGAAACTAATTGCGGCTAAGTCTTCATATTCAGAAAAGGCAAAAGGAATTATTGAAGATCTGAAATGAAGGTGATTCCTTCATCTGTTTCGATCGCTATTGTCCGCTCTGCGATGGCATCATTCTGACCCAAGCCTCCCGTGCGGGTGTCCACAATGAAATATGACTGAAAGTTTAAACCCACAACCCACCACAAAAAAAAGCAGTCATGCTGAGCAGGCCGACTTGATAGAATTATTATAGTTGTTGTAATATGGCCTTGTCGAAGCACGGCTGCTTTTCCCCTCTCCCTCGCACATGCTTCGACACTGCCATTTTACAATAAACTATTTCTGCCTTTCGCACGGCAGGCTCAGCATGACAGCGCTTTTTATTACTAAGTTTCTGTTCTTCGTTTTCTCCATACCACCACAACTACCACTGCAGAAATGATTGCCGCTATTACCAGAATAATGTAAATATAATTCCAATTAGTAGTAAACACCGGCGACCTGTCCCCCACAACCACATAACCCGCCCAGTATCCGGGATGCGCGTTTAAGGCGCCGGCTTCCTCAAGATAAGCCAGTTTTGCTTTCTGCAACGCAATGGCTTTATCATCACCATCAGACAAGTTGTTGTAGAAATTCTTCATTATTCCTGTACTGCTCAGGTCGCTTACTGTCCATAATGTCATAACAACGCTGGGACTTCCTGCATACATAAAAGCGCGTGCAAGACTCATTACACCCTCGCCTTCCCTTAATCTGCCCGTACCGGTGTTGCAGGCGCTTAATACGACCATTGCCGGATCTATCTGCATATTGTAAATCTCCCATGCATATAATATACCATCATCACTTCCGCCGCCATCTTCGAAAATCAGCTTTGATCTAAACGGATCATCCGGGTCCTGTTCGCCATGCATTGCAAGGTGGAGAATGCCATAGTCGCCGGCCAGACTTTTAAAATTGCTTTCGGTAGCATCTTTGCCCATGAACAATTTACTGTCTGATACCTCACCAATCCCGCATACTTCTTCTGTAGCGCCTTTTAACGGCTTTATTCCCGATTCCTTCAGGCATTCCCTTGTCTTTTCGCCGGGATCCATATAATCGGGCGCAAATCCCAGTATCGAGACATCATCCGCTTCTTCTTTTGCAATAATGCGGCAATACAACGAGGCCGAACCGGCATAACTCACCGGGTGTTTCTTTATTAAATATGGGAGGTTTCTGTAACTGTTCACGCTATTTACCGTCTGCTCTGTCAGGAGCGCTTCAAACGGGATGCAATTCAGGATCCCGTCGCCGGCAATAATAACCGACCTGCCTTTCAGCAATTTTTCAGAAGGCTCAAGCAAAGTCCTGTACAGCGAGCGGGAATGTGATGTAAAGAGGCTGAAATTCTTTCCGGTCATCTTTTCGGGACTCGCATCAGACATAGATTTCACAAGACTGCTCACATCATCACTGAAAGATGCAGGCAGGACAGCACTTGTCAACCTGCATTCGCCCGGATCAATTATAAATGTGTACAACACAGAATCACTCAGGTGATATTCCACAAAACAATCTTTCTCATCAAGGTTTTCCTGAACTTCGGAAAGCGTTGCTAACTGAGGATTAATCCATGTTTCGTAATACTCGGGAAAATCAGATTTAAGAACTGAATAGAATTTTTCCTGAAATTCATAAAGTTTAAACAACCTTTCTCTTATTTTATTTCCTTCTCTCAGGTCTTCTGCAAATATTCTGTCCGAAATATAGTTTTCGTATGTTGAGATCTCCTTACGTATCTTCTGGTCGAGTATAAATAACCTGTCGTACCTGCCGTTCCCGGACAGATCCGAAAGCAATGAGACTTTCCCCAGTAATACTGCCGCCTTTGCTCTTTCAGCAATATTAAAAGCGATCTGCAGATAACAATTTTCGTTTTTAAGAGAATACAATTCCGCAGCAGCCCGCAGTGCTTCGTTATATACGAAACGTTTGTTTTCGGCCAGCATTAATTTTCCCTCATCAAACTGGTAACCGCTTCGCAGTTTCTCCATCTGGCTTATTGCCTCAAGGTAACACGACAACGCCTGCAACAGATATTTCTTTTTATGTATACTGCCGGCTCCATCCATGGACATAAACAGCGACGCCTTGCCCTTTAACGCCCGTATGTACTCCGCCCTGTAAACGATAGCCTCAGCGCCGGGAAATAATACTTTTAAAACAGTATCCGAACATGCAGCAAGAATGGCGGCATTATATTTTTCGAGCGACTTCGAGTACACTCCGCAAT
>CAZEWB010000470.1:0-3810 GCA_964515655.1 uncultured Bacteroidales bacterium | reverse complement strand
ATATCAATGAAGTTATACTTGTGGGCGGCTCTACAAGAATACCTGCCATACAGAAACTTGTTGAAGATTTCTTCGGCAGAGTGCCATCCAAAGGCGTTAACCCCGACGAAGTGGTTGCAGTAGGCGCTGCCATACAGGGTGGTGTGCTGACAGGTGAAGTGAAAGATGTATTACTGCTTGACGTTACACCATTGTCACTCGGCATTGAAACACTGGGCGGCGTTATGACAAAGCTTATTGAATCAAATACTACAATACCGACGAAGAAATCGGAAGTATTCTCCACTGCCGCAGACAACCAGCCTTCTGTTGAAATACACGTACTGCAGGGAGAACGCTCCATGGCAAGAGGCAACAGAACAATAGGCAGGTTCCATCTTGACGGGATACCGCCTGCACCAAGAGGAATACCGCAGATTGAAGTGACATTTGACATAGACGCAAACGGAATAATTAACGTTTCTGCAAAGGATAAGGGAACAGGAAAATCGCAGAATATAAGGATAGAAGCTTCCTCAGGATTAACTGACGCAGAAATAAGGAAGATGAAAGATGAAGCTGCTGCAAACGAAGAAGCTGACAAAAAAGAAAAAGAAAAAGTAGAAAAAATAAACGCCGCAGATGCACTGATTTTCCAGACGGAAAAACAACTTAAGGAATTCGGCGACAAACTGCAGGCCGACAAGAAAAGCGCTATAGAAAAAGCCCTTGCTGAACTTAAAGAAGCTCATAAGACACAGGATCTGAATGCTGTTGAAACGGCAACCAACAACCTGAACTCCGTGTGGCAGGCAGCAAGTGAAGAGATGTATAAAGCTTCACAGCAGGCAGGCCCGCAGCCGGGAGCACAGCCAAATGAGGACAGCTCACAGCAGCCCAAAAATTCCAAGAGCGATGAGGAAATAACTGATGTTGACTTTGAAGAAGTTAAAGACGACGGGAAAGGGAAGAAATGATAAAGCTGTCGTTCATTGGAAAACAGTAATAATAATAAATAAAGACGGACATAAATAAGCTATGCACAATTAAATATATAACATACAAGACATGGGACTAAGTTCAAATTCAATAATCCATTTTACTAATTCAAAAGAATCTTTGAAAGGAATTCTAAGAGAAAATTTTAGAATATTTTATTGCCTCGAGCAAGTTATAATAGGCAATTATGGTCCGATAGAATTTGCTGTACCAATGGTTAGTTTCTGCGACATTCCATTATCAGAAGTCAAATCGCATATAAAAAAATATGGAGCTTATGGAATTGGCCTAACGAAAGAATGGGCCGAAAGACAAAAATTAAATCCAGTATTATATGTTGAAAAAGATTCATTATTGTCTCGTAGTTATTTGACTATTTATAAAGAGTATTTAATTGACACAAAGAAAACTATTGCAGGTTCTGAGAACAAAGAAAAATGTATCGCCGACATTTTGAGATACATTAAGAATTATCAAAATGACCTTGTAAAAGGTGGTGAAATTTATAAAAATTATAGATTTTCTGACGAAAGAGAGTGGCGCTATGTTTTGGAATTTAATGAAAAAATCGAATTCATTCTTAATAAGACTAATTTTGACACCGATGAAAAAAAACAAAATGCAAATAAGATTATTGAAAATTATCGACTTGAATTTAACCCTAATGACATTAAATATGTTATAATACAAGACGATTCTGAAATACCAGAATTCCTTGATGTATTAAAAACATCAAAAGGAAATAAATATAGTTATAATGATGTTGAAAGACTTATGACAAGATTAATAACTACAGAGCAAATTATTGGAGATTTTTAACTACCTCCAGCTGGCGGGAATTCAGC
Organism: uncultured Bacteroidales bacterium; assembly: GCA_964515655.1. GTDB lineage: Bacteria > Bacteroidota > Bacteroidia > Bacteroidales > GWA2-32-17. The sequence goes on along the minus strand of CAZEWB010000470.1, from coordinate 1,987 downwards.
GGCAGCGTAATCCGTGCCTATGATAAAAATGAATAAAAACCAAAAAATAATAAATTTAGGATTTAAGAAAGTTGGTTTATGGGCTTTGGACACTGATAATGGAAATAAGTTTAAACCTATTATCTCTGAAGAATTCCAAAATAAGAAGCACTTTCTATATGTCTTTATTGAAAACGAGAAAATTTTATATGTTGGTAAATCAGAAAAAACTCTTAATATAAGATTTAATATTGGCTGGGCAAATACAAGAAAAACTCAAAGAACTTCAACTGATAAGAGTTTTGCCAAAGCAGTAAGTAATGGAAAAATAATTGAAATTTGGGTTTGGTTCCCTAACATAAAACTACAAAATCTAAAAGTAGAATTTTATCCAAAAGACGACCTTAACATCAACCATTCAGCATTGATTACATCCACTAAAAATGGAATAATAAGACTAATAGAGAAAAAATTAATAAAAAAACTGAATCCGGAATGGAATGCAAATATTTGAAATGACAAATTACACCTGTTAGCGCGCGTCTTCCTGAGGCAGATAAATCTTCAGACGCGTGGAAAATACAAAATCAGGTACGCGACTGAAGTCGCGCACCAACCCTGAGATGTAAGATTCTCGCTAACGCCGATTTAGTGGCAGCGTAATAGGTAACAGTTTACCCGGGCTTGCAATCAAAAAAAACAGCACAGCGAATAGCAATTAAGAAAAGTATTATATTTGCATATATAAAAGTATAGCTGCAAACAAGGAGGATTTATGAAAAAAATTACAATTACATTAACAGCTTTAATTGCAATGGCAATTAACACAAATGCTCAGGTCCCGAACGGCGAATTTGAAATATGGGCAACAGTAGGCACTTACGAAAACCCAAAGGGATGGGCGACTACAAACTCCACAATAGGTTCGTTTCATGCCGTAACAAAATCAACAGACCATTACCCGGCAAATGTGGGCGACTATTCTGTAAGAATTGAGAATGACATCTCTCTTTTGCCAGACTATTCCGCCCTTGGAATTATAGAAACCGGTGCACTGGGTACATTGAAACCTGCATTTATGATAACAGGGCATCCGACAAGCCTGACAGGTTATTATAAGTTTGCTCCTCAAAACGGCGACACGATGCGTATTAAGATACATATAGTCCTGGACGGAGAAGAGGTTTCCAGCGGAGAATTCTTATCTACCACTCCCGCATCAGAATGGACATCTTTTAATATTCCCTTCGAAGATTATGCGGATGCTGACAGCGGATTGATTATAATTTCCGCTTATAATGGCTATAATTCCAGCTGTATACCGCAGGGTAATTCCGTGTTATATATTGATAACCTTAATTTCGATGAGCTTATAACTTCCGTACCCGGACAGCCTTCAGAAAACAACACATTCAGTTTATATCCCAACCCTGCTTCCGATGTTGTAACCCTGAATACAAACAACCCCGGCAATACTGACCTGACATTAAACATCTATACAGTGATCGGCACTTTAGTTAAATCGGAAACATTAACACAAAACCAACTGCAAATCAATACAGAGGGGTTAAACAACGGAATTTATATAGTTACAATCACATCAAACGAAGGATCGGAAAAACAAAAACTGATAATACAAAGATAATATTGTCTTCTGTCCCCGCACGTCCCCTGTTAGCGCGTGTCTTCCTAAGGCAGATAAATCTTCAGACGCGTGAAAAATGCAAAATCAGGTACGCGACTGAAGTAGCGCACCAACACTTAGTTGCGTTATGTCAGATGTAAAATGTAAGATGTCAAATGTGACAGGTTAATCAACTAAAGATTGTATATAGTATCATACATCATACATCATACATCATACATCATACATCTGACATCTGACATCTGACATGCCAACAGTTTATATTTTCAATTATTAACCGGCAGAAAAGAATAGTTTTTCGAATAATACAGCATCTGTTTCATATAATCATCAGGATATTCTATTTTGACGTCAATGATTTTG
>CAZEWB010000469.1:0-3814 GCA_964515655.1 uncultured Bacteroidales bacterium | reverse complement strand
ATCTCTTAGCCGGAGAAATAAAAGAACGCATACCTGTTTTCTCATTTTATCACGAGAAGATCCATTATAACCTTTTCGTAAAACTGCTGAGCGACCGTTTTGGGATACAGACACGGGGAGGCTGTGCGTGTGCAGGAACATACGGGCATTTTCTGCTTGAGGTAGGTTACGAAAAGTCAAAACATATTACCGACCTGATAAACCATGGCGACCTTTCGCAAAAACCGGGCTGGGTACGGGTTTCCTTACATCCAACTATGACAGATGAAAATATTGATTATATACTTGAAGCGATTTCTTCTGTTGTTAAGAACTACAAAAAGTGGGAAAAAGACTACAAGTACGATATCAGAAAAAATGAATTCTTCCATAATTCATACAAAGCGAATTATCAGGAATTAATGGCCAGATGGTTTTCTTTTAACGATTGACCAGGCTATTATACTTGAAACGGGGTAAATTGTCGCATTTCTGTTAAAGGTCTATGGGTTGGGCAGCTGGTTTGGTTGAAAGTCACCGGTCTGCTGTCAAAAACCTAATACCATAGCCCATTGACTAAACCAGTTGCTCAACCTTTTAACCTATGACCTGATAATATGTTTATACAAAAGTAAAGAGAAGGTTAACAACAAAATTCCATATAGTTGTTACTCCTATCGCAATTGCTTTAGCAAAATAAAAACGCATTTTAAACCTCTTTACAAGCAACCACAGGACAAGAGAGTTGATCCCTAGGCCGGCAACCGAAACTGCAAAAAAGCGCAGATATTCGTTGGTTATTTCAGGATTTACGCTGTGAAAAGTCCATATCCGGTTGAGAAAGTAGTTTGATGTAGCAGCGAGACAAAAGCCGATAGCGTTGGCAATGTACTGGTTTATTTTAATGATGTCTCTGAAAAGGTATGTAAAACCAAAATCAACGAATAATCCTGTAAAACCTACCACTCCAAACTTTATCAGTTTGTAAAAAGTAGCATATGTCCAGAAAGTGTTCATTTTGCAATTAATTGGTTTTTCCTGATCCTGCTATTATATTGCTGTATGACAGACATTAATACTGTTTCGAGTTTTTTGACCGTTTCAGGCCTCAAAAGTAATAGATTTTCCTTTTCAAGAATATCTTCAGGGAATTTATATAGACCTATGCTCTTATCTCCGTCAAACAGAAGGTAATATTCGCCGTCGCATATCCAGTAAACTCCGGACAGGTAGTTAAAAACATAATGTGTCTCGCCTGATATCAGGCTTTTTCCAAAGGAAAGGATAGTATCTTTAAGTCCGAGATAATTCACCACTGTCGGGAAGATATCACTGTGTTGTGCAATTTCTTTACGTTTTCCTCTTAAAAGCGTATCTGATGGATGAAAAAAACAGATAGGTACCCTGTAAGTCCCGGTCCTTGACAAATATCTTTCATCTCCTGTCTGCGAAGTATGGTCGCCTGTTATTATAAATAATGTGTTCTTGTACCAGTCCTGCTTTTCTGCTGTTTTGAAAAAATCCCTCAATGCTGCATCAGAATATCCTATCGCTTTATGAATGGGCATCCACCCTTCCGGAAGATAAGAGTATTCAGGAGGCACGTTATAAGGATGATGCGAGGAAAGAGTAAAAACGGTTGCCATAAAGGGTTGTTTAAAACTGTTCAGTTTTTCTGCAAAATACTGCAGATACGGCCCGTCCCATATTCCCCAGTTGCCGTCGTACTGACTTTTATCAGGATATTCGTTCAGGCCGTAATACTCACTTACACCCGCAATACTTGCAAAAAGATCAAAATCCATTGTACCATTCTTGCCTCCATGAAAAAAGGCTGTGTGGTAACCATATTTTTCAAGCAGAGCCGGTAATCCCATTATTTCGTTGTTTACATATTGTGACGAGTTATAAGGCTGGTCGGTAAATGTAGGAATACCTGCAAAGATCGAAGATAATGCTTCCGGTGATTTCTTTCCGTTTGCATAACTGTATTCGAACACCAGTGACTTCGAAAAAAGACTGTCGGTAAAAGGGGTAAAACCTGCCCCGTTAATATACCCGCAGTACTCAGATGTCAGGCCTTCAAAAATGATAATAACTACATTATCATGCTTTACAGGTAAAGTATCAGAAAATCCGGAAACCGGGTTGAAATAATTCAGGGCTTCTTTATCACTAAAGAATTTCTTCTCGGGCAGGTAGTCCTTGTCGATAGTACTTATAATTGTAAAGGATGAATTAAGTACCAGGTTTATTCCGGCAGGCTTTGTATATGCCAGCGCAGAGTTAATAGAAACCGGTCTGAATCCTGCACCCCTGATACATAAAACACAAAGCCCTGAGATCAGCACCATATTCAGAACTGAAATCAGGTATTTCGGTTTCCCCTCTTGCTGAATGATATTGCGCTTTTTCATCTTAAGGAAAACAATAATAAGAAATGCTGAAACAGCGATCCATGTTAATGCCACAAACCAGAAATACCTGAAAAAAGCAGGCATTAATGTAAGTGTGTCGTCTCCCGTTGTTATTAGGGTAAACAGATCTGAAGTGCTTCTTTTCCCTGTGAATTTCGAATATTCAGAGTCAACAAAATCAGGAAGTAAGATCAGCGGGAGAGTTATTAAAAAATAATATTTTGTGAAACCCCGTACTCCTTTAAACTGCATCAGATCATACGGGAATATGTGGATCAGTATAAGCGGCATAAACACCATACAGAGCGACCACAGGTCGAACCGTATTGCGAAAAAGAAAATACAGGCAACATCCGTAAATGTCAGAAAACTGAAAGCACCATGATTGTTGATATAAAAGAATACGCGGGCAAGAAAAAGCCCTGCAAGTGCAATTACAAAATATTGTAAAACCTGTTTATCTGCAGCAATTACCCTCTTCATAACAAAAAAAAGAGCTGCCTTACAGCAGCCCTTATTTCAGAAAGATTAATTTTTTATTCCCACTGAATATATGTTTCGGTGTTGTTGTCAACTTTCACACTGAACCAATACTTTCCTTCAGCCATAAAAGGAGTAGGAGTAGTGGATAGTGTGTAATACTCCAGTTGGTAGTTAATTACCATGTGGAAAGAGGTTGGGGTTGTGTTAAGTATCTCATTCATCTGTCCTACATTACCGCGTACCCTCCACAGAGTGGAATCAATACCATTATTTATTGTAAATATTTTATACTGGTCATTGATAGTAATATCTGTGTCATTCTCGATATCTGCATAAATACGAAGACCTGATTTGCCGGCGAGTTTTGTAAAGTATATCCTGTTGTTGATCCTTTCATCGAAGTCGAGCGAAACAGGCTGGTTCGAAAAATTAGGCATTATATTTACATCGCCTATTTTAGAATAGTTATAAACACAGGCAAAACCGAATTCGGAAATTGCGTAAATGTATGCTTCGTTCCTTACTTTAACGGTACGTGTTGCTGAAGCTGAGTTGCCTGCTTTATCTGTTACAGTGTAAGTAACCGTCCAGTCGCCATGTTTTTTTGTAACACAGTCTCCTGTAGTACTACTTGAGTTGTTAGGAATATCGTAGGTTGATTCTATTTTTGACGAAATACCTGCGCCGTCAAAGTTATCGTCGGCAGTGGCTCCCGGTTCCTCGTAAGTATCTCCCAGCGTGACATACATAGGATTGTCACCATCCAGGAATATCTGAGGAGGCGTTTTATCTTTGGTCTTGCAACTATAAAACACAAAGGGGATAAGTAAAAGCAGCAAAAAAGACTTTTTCATAATAATGAAATTTTAAACCACAAAATTAAGTTTTATCTTAAACTTTTCACAAAAATAACGAAAAAAATGATAAAATGTTTT
>CAZEWB010000468.1:0-3816 GCA_964515655.1 uncultured Bacteroidales bacterium | reverse complement strand
CATAGCGATTTTTTTTGCTAAGGTAATAAAATTTAGGCTAAGGTTATGGTTAAGGCTGAGGCTAAGGGAATTGTTTGGGAAGCAATGTGTGGGTTTCTTATTGTTGTCCGTAGGGGCTCAAATTTTTGAGCCCCTACAGGAAATGTAAAAAGAACCCACACATTGCAGGAAAAATTATTACCCGTTAATAGACAATAGCAACAGATGGGAAACTGAAAACCGCATATAGAAAATCGTCTGTTTTTTTCAGCACAAATCTGTTGTAATTTTACATAAAAAGAAAAGGCCATGAATTACCAGAGAAAAATAAAGACTATTCGTTAGAATAAAAAGATAAGCCTGTTGCACGGAACCCGGTTGCCTTGCTCCCTCAAGGAGGTTGTAGCATAAAAGACCGGGTTCTTTTTTTGTCTTCTTTTGATTTATCATATTCCCGTTGTAAGTTTGAAAAATGAGAAAAAAAGTGTAAATTGCATTTGCATACAAGGAAAGATTATAACGAAAAAACTTAAAGACATACTCCTTTTAGGAAATCCCTTGCTTTACGAAGTAAGCGAACCGGTTCTGCGATCCGAACTGTCTTTGGTACCAGGATGGGTTGCGGACATGCACAATGTCGTTAAGGAAATAAGAGCGATTGATGATAAGTCTTTTAAATGGCGGAAGTAAACTATGTATATTGGATGGATACCATTTCTGATTTATTACATCTATTGGTTAATCAAAAAAAAGCCATACAGAAGGACAATCAAATATGATTTTAAACTGAGCAAATACTCTTTTACCATAAAAAGGTGGTAGATCATTAATATAAGTACCAAGGGAAAAACAGAAATAATCAAAATATGATAGTAGCGATAGCAGGTGCAACCGGATTAACAGGAAATCTTTGTTTACAGGAATTATTACAGAACGAAAATATCTCTGAAGTTTTTTCAATCGGACGAAGACCGACAGGAATTAAGCATTCAAAACTGAAAGAAGTTTTATTGCAGGATAACAAATTATCAGATACAATTCATGCCGACGCCTTCATCTGTTGCCTCGGAACAACCATAAAGAAAGCAGGATCAAAACCCGCACAAAAAGCAATAGACCTTGACCTGCCGGTTTATCTGGCAAAAGAACTAAAAGACAACGGATGTAAAACTGCAGCAGTAATATCATCAATGGGAGCAAAAGCAACGTCATCAATTTTCTACAGCAGGTTAAAGGGGCAGATGGAAGAAGCCATGAAACAAATGAATTTCGATAGTCTTTCAATACTCAGGCCGTCCATTATCGCAGGCAAGCGTAACGAAAAAAGGTTTGGCGAGACTGTCGGAAAAGGAGTAATGAAAGTCATCGATCCCCTCCTTTTCGGATCGGCAAAAAATTACAGATCCATTCGGGCAACTGATATTGCAAAGGCGTTGGTAAAATGTGTTATTGTTCAGAAAAAAGGTGCCGCCATTTATCTTTCAGATGAGGTAAAGAAGTTAGCTTTACTGTAAGTATTTGTATTACTGAGATTTTTTCGGAGATCCATCATCCGGTTCTCTCTTCTGCATGTTTACAATTTCAGAATGAGAATCAGAACGAGAGCGAAGAAAAAAACAGAGTGAGAATGCTTCCCTCTCCTCATTCTCCCCTCTCATTCTCGCTCTGTTTTTTGTAGCGCGTAGCAGAATCGAACTGCTATTTTCGGAATGAGAATCCGACTTCCTGACCGTTAGAAGAACGCGCCATATCTGATCTGTAAGAATCAGCAATTGCAAATTTACACTTTTTCTTGCATAAAAAACGTGAATTTCAGTTTAAGATTAAACTAATTGAATGTCATGTCGTTTTGGAATTTCAATAATAGTTAGTATTTTTGACTCCTTGTCAATAAAAAATGATTTTTAGCGATGCTTAATATTTAACCAAATTCAGTACAAAAAGTTAATAATACAAACCTGTAACAATGAAAAAGATTACAACTATTTTAGCAACTTTGCTTGTAATTGCAATTACATCTGTTGCTCAGATTCCAAACAACGGCTTTGAAAACTGGAGCACTTATGGAAATGGTATGATTCCCGATGGCTGGTGGTCCTCAAACGATTCGGTAAGTTCTTCAGGGACATATTTTCCCGTTACACGGTCAACCGATCATTTTCCTTCTAATGTCGGTAACTATTCAATTTGTTTAACAAATAATCTATCACTTTTACCGGGTTGGGAAGCTATAGGATTGGCATGGCCTGGGGAGTGGAGCGGTAATGACTATCCTGCATTTCCAATAATCGGACATCCATTATCTTTATGTGGTTATTATAAATTCCTTCCTCAAAATAATGATTCCATGAGAATTTTCATTTGTTTATACGAAAACGGTGTGGACGTCGCTCAGGCAAGTCTGATTGATAATACCACTGCTTCTGAATGGACATCATTTAGTATACCAATTCCCGGTTATTCAAATGCTGACAGTGCAAGAATAATGTTATCATCTTTTAATTGCGATAATGGTTTTAACATTCAGGGAAATTCTGTACTTTTTATTGACAATCTTAGTTTTGATACTCTCATAAATTCTGTTGCTACCCATAACTCAATGAATAAATTATTCAACTTATATCCTAATCCTGCATCTGATATGGTTACACTGAATATTGACAACAGAAACAACAATGAACTTAAACTGAATATTTATAATGATATTGGTTTACTTGTAAAATCGGAAATACTTAATCAAAACAAACATCAGATCAGTATCGGGGAATTAAGTAACGGAATTTACCTGTTTACAATTATATCAGGAGACCTTATTGAAAACCAACGGCTAATAATTCAAAAATAGGAAGTAAAGTATGGCAGACCAAAAAGAACTTGACGCTCATTACACAAGAATGGACAAGATATTCCGCTTAAGTCTCGGCGACAAAGGCGCATACAGCGGTGCAAGATTCGATGGTGATTTTACAATGACCCTGGATGCAGCACAATTAAAAAAGTATCAATTCATAGTTGACGGATGTAGCATAAAAAAAGGCTCAAAGGTCCTTGATATCGGTTGCGGGTGGGGCTCTTTTGTTGATTATCTTACCAAACTCGGGGCAGATGCCTATGGTGTGGTGCTGGCAAAAGGACAGGCAGATGCATGCATAAAGAACGGGCTGAAAGTAAAACACATGAACTCCAAGGATATCACCCCCGAAACGTTCGGAAAGTTCGATGCAATAAGCGCAATGGGAAGCCCGGAACATTTATGTTCGGTTGAAGAATATAAAGCCGGAAAACAGGATGAAATTTACAAAAACTATTTCAGGCAGATAGCAGGTCTTCTTCCCGTTGGCGGACGTTTTTATTGCCAGGCTATGGTCTTTGGTCCCAACATGGTTAAATTCGAAGACATTCCATTTGATAAGACCGATCTTCGCAAAAAGGAATTTACCAACGAAGAATATATGGATATCATCTGCCGTGTGTTTCCCGGATCATGGCTGCCATACGGAAAAGAAGGACTTATAAACCCCGCAACCGAGGAGCACTTTAAACTGATATCTGTTGACAGCGGCAGACTGGATTACATCGAGACAATTATCAGGTGGACCGCGGCATTTAAAAAATTCAATCTGAGAAAGTATTTACTTTTTGCATCTTTTATTCCCGATTATTTATTCGACCCCACGTTCAGGGAATGGATGCGCAGGTTCAGGATACAGGCCAACCTCCATGTATTTTACAGGGAAATTTTTGAGCATTACAGGATAGTTTTTGAAAAAGTAAAAGACTAAATAGTGTCTGTCTGTAATGTCCGATTTCTGCGTTATGCTTGTTTTGAAAACAGTC
>CAZEWB010000467.1:0-3823 GCA_964515655.1 uncultured Bacteroidales bacterium | reverse complement strand
TAAATCCTAATCAAATGACTTTGTGGTAGTTTAAACCGGACACGAGTGAGTGATCGGTGATCAGTTATCGGTAATGGTAGTATTTCATCGGTACTTATTCGGTAATATCATTATTATTACAAAAGAGGCCTGATTTGTTTATCATTGAATAAATCATTTTACCCACTTTAGAATATTCAGAGATGAAATATTCTCTTTTTTCAGACGAAATGTATTTACAGTCGTATGATGTCTCTATCCAGTGTTGTGTTTCCTGTTGTTCGCCATCAGCATCGGTAAGTTTACTTATAAAATGCTTTTCGTATCTTCTTTTTGCCCAGGCTTCAGCAATCTGTGCTCCAACAGAACGCGATGACCTCAGGATCTGATCAGTTAATGAATACATTTCTTCTTTCGGAAATGATTTAGAAAGTACGAATATTTCCTGAGATATCTTTCTTGCCTTTTGGTAAACTTCCAACTCCCTGAAACTATTAACGTGATTCATATTATTTATTTTCAATCATACTAATTACCGATCACCGATCACCGATTACCGATCATTGATAACTGTCCCAATTAATCCTCAGCCAGAACAACTACCCTGTCTTCTTCGGTAAATGTGATCCTTTTTGACTTTACGGGGTTTATTTTAACGCCGTATTGCTTTTCTGCATTGCGCTTGTCTTTTAAAAGTCTGTATCCTATTGCAGTTTCATTTTTTCTGCGGGCAGATTCAAGGACTGTATAGAAATCAACTTCTACTCCTGCCTTTACGTAATTGGTAGCAGGCTTCAGATAAATTTCAGATCCTTCGGGCCTGAAAATGTCAGAAAAAACATTGCTGAGTTCTTTCTTTTCGCTTATCTGTGTCAGGAGCAAACTGATAAGTTTTTCGCTTACGATAAAATCATCGGCATTTGTTACTTCGGCAAGAGCCCTGTTTTCGTCCACAAGGATTTCGCTGACGACCGAAAGGTGTATTTTTGTTTTTTCACCAATATCGCGTAAATGGAGGAGTGTAATTAAAGTGATCGAGTCTGCTTCTTCGGGGGTCATGTTTCCTGAGTAGCTCAATAGTATTATATGATTGAAAGTTCCCAGCCCGATATTCTCAAGCAGTTCCCTGCTTGTAGTGTCTTCTTTGATTACATGTAAACTGGTATTCTTCAATATGTCCTTCAGATCTTCTGTAACATTTTGCTCTATATTTTCGATGTCTGCAATAACTGTGATCTCAGAACCAGAAGCTACATACGCATCAAGCTCGCCTGCTATGATCGCTCCGCGCTTATTCCATCCGAGGATCAGTGTTTTTTCCTCGATCTTCTCTACAATAGTTTTTGTTGAAATACAGGCTTCGTTTATTATAGGTTTATTACCGTTGAGTTTAATCGTGTCGTCATCTTCGGAAATACATATAACTTCATCGCCTTTCTGAATTACCGTATCCATTGGCGGGTTTATCAAGGTCGTCCCGTCGGCTTTCTGAAGACCGAAAAGCGAAGAGTCTTCGTAGGCAAACAGTGCATCTCCGTATGTTTTGCCTGTCAGTTCAGGTTGCTGCTGGAAATAGAGTTCATCTCCTTCGTAAACCATCAGTTCGAGATAAATAAGCGAAAGTCCCGACTGACGGCAGGTTTGCGCGGTAATTTTTGAAATTATATCTGAACTCAGTACAACTTCTATTTCATCTTTGCCGACCATTTTGCATACTCCGGAATTCTTAATATCGTTGATCTCAGCAACAACATGATACTTCCCCTTTTTGCGTGCAGGGTTATTGGTAATGGCCAGAACGGTTTTAATGACTTCGGCGTCGGGGTCGCTCCTTTCGGGGGCAAGGACAATTATTGATTTGGCTTCGTCGAGGTTTACAAGTTTCAGGTCGTTCATATAAACCGGCTTTCCGCTGCGGCAGACAACCTTGGTGTTTTGCAGATCAGTGTCAGATTCCTTTATCGCCTCTTCCATTTCCACCTTGTCTTTATCACCCAGAATAACAACGCAGGGATTTTTCTGGTTGTTATTTGCCTCTGCAAGTTCGCTGATTATTGTAAATACTTTGTTTGACCATCCAAGTATAACAGTATGGTTTTTTTCTATCACCAGCGAACGGCCCTTGCGTAATGATTCCAGCTTTGATTCCAGTCCGCTGTTCAATACACCTATCAAGGCGCTGAGAACAAATATACCGCCGAGAGTAACACAGAACATTACTATCCGGAACGACCAGCCTTCATCTCCGCCCATTGTTCCTGAGTCGAGAGTGCGCATAAGACTTTGCCAGAATGCTTCGAAAAAACCGAGTTTTTCACTTTCAGGAGGTGAAATGTTAAATAAAGAGATCACCGTTGCAGCAATGGCAACGACAATAACTGATATTGTAAATAACCCGATAATAAGAGAAATAGTACCGCGTGACATAAAATTGTCGAACCAGTACCTGAATTTTTTTCCGAATGAAGCGCTCATAGTTTTATATTTTGCTGTAAATGTAAATAATTCAGTTGAAAGATTAATAAAAAAGAATCAGCAAGCCATTAGCCATTGGCTGTTGGCCTTTGGCTTTTAGCCGTTGGCCATTAGCCATTGGCTATGGCTGTTGCACAAGGATATCTGCCCGGGTTATTTTGAAAGCCTGCTGCGTAAGGTATTTAATTGCTTTTGTATTACTTCAAGTTCGGGGATTAACTCGTTTAATTTCTCTGATGAGATGAATCCCAGCTCAGAACTGACGATAAGTAAGCTTTCTACTTCAAAGGAAGAGCCAATAGCAATTTCGATAAATCTTGCAAAGTCTTTCTCTGATGAGCGGGAGCACCCTTCGGCTATGTTGGATGAAATTGATACTGACGCTCTTTGAATTTGCGAAATAATACCGAATTTTTCACTACCGGGAAATTCAGCAGTTACAACATAAATCTTTTTAATGAATGGAATGGATTTGTTCCATACATCATAATCACGAAAGTTTCTCATATTAAATTGTTTTAGGGGTTAGTTCAATTATTGACAGACTTATATTTTTCTCGTTGACATACATGTATGCAGGCTAATAGCCAATGGCTAAAGGCTAATAGCCAGAATAACTACTGTACCTTCTTCTCTTCCACCTGCAGTATCTTCTCGTCGCTTTCCCTGTAAACATAAACAATAACGCTGCAATGCGAAGATTCCCAGTTGCTGTTAAGCGTAAGCGATTTTGTAACCGTAACCGTTCCCCCGTTGCTGTATGTTGCCGATGGAAGATTCTCGCCGAATGTGCCGTTCATGCTTCCCCTTAAAACATGACGATGTACGTAGTTATCTATCTTGTTCGGAGTTTCATTATAATCTGTCTGGGGTGAAACGATGCTGTCTTCGGTAATATAAAAACAGATATTCAACTGTCCGGACTGATCGGCAAGAAAGTCTATTTTTGCTGCAGATTGCAGCTGCCTTGTACCGGAATTATATGTGTTAGTAATTGTAATTCCCATTTCGGGGCTTTGGCTAAGTATAGTACTTACCATTGAACCCCATGCGGTATAATCAAAAAGTTTCTGTCCGCTTTCTTCGGTTCTGTTTATCAATCCTTTTGGATAATCGGTAACGCCAAAATAAGTTGTGAGTTCATTACCTTCTGTGCAACGGTAATCAGGCGGATATTCAATTGTGGGTACTGCAAAATATCCGGAATGGATCGCTATTGCTATTATCTTATCTCCGTATATTCCATGAAGTTCATCTATCTTTTCGTGAGCCATCGGACAGTGACCGCAGCGGTGGCTCACGAAAAGATAGATGAACTTCATGGAATATACGGAGATAAGAAAAAACCAAAACCAAACACACCCAACAC
>CAZEWB010000466.1:0-3831 GCA_964515655.1 uncultured Bacteroidales bacterium | reverse complement strand
CATCAAGAATTTCTTGAATTTCCAAATGAATTAGCAAAAGGTGTTTATGTTATCATTATTTCATCAACCGAAGGACGTATCAATATTAAAATCATAAAGTAAAACTACCTATAACAAGCTATGTAAATTGCATGTTGATTTGTGAATCAGAGCAAAAAGTGATAAATTGCACTTTAGCAGGCAGGTTTACATAACGATAAGCGTGAGAAATTTAAAATTCATACTCTAAGCCTCAAAATAAATTAAGATATTAAAAGATCCTGAAGTTGTGTGAATTATGTAATTAATTTATAAATAAATGTAATTTGAATTTATCACAAAGTCTCCATCTTTGTTCTCTGATTGTATGCTTAAATTAATAAAAAATAAAAATCATGTCAATAATTAAAGTTTGGGTCGAAGAAGAATGCAATTCCTGTGGCTTATGTAAAAGTATTTGTCCGGAAGTTTTTAAAATGAAAGACAAAGCGTCGGTAATCAAAGGTGTTCACTATTCTGATTATGAATCGCAAATAAAGGATGCAGCGGAGATATGTCCAGTAGAGGTTATCCCCTTTCTGTTCGTAAATAACGGATTATGCAGGCTCGCTTCCTTTGGTGATGACTTTTCTGTAACCAGATTTGCAACAGCTTAGTAAATTGGTCAGGGCAAACGCATCTAATTTTTACAAAAAAAACACCCAACCGTCATTGCGAGCATTGCAGCGCTGCGAACACAGAATATATCAGCATTAATGCAATGCGAAGCAATCTCTGTGTGAAGGCATGTGTGTGGATATACGTGATCGTACAGAGGTGTTTTTCTCACCACTTGCAACTACACATTCCCACACACTTGCAGATTGCTTCGGATTCAATATTAAATACTTATATCTGATCAATACCTTGAATCCTCGCAATGACGCGCTTTTTGTTTTTATTAATTTAGATGCGTTTGCCCTGTGAATTCGAAGAATAAATGTCGTAATCATCGAAGAAAATGCGAAGAATATTCGTCCTGAACTGTTAAGGTTTTGCACTTTATTTCTTACATTTGTAATTAATAGTTACTTTCTGAATGAAGTTATTTTTCATAATATCATTTATTCTCATACTTCCGGTGGTCGCATTATCACAGGACAGCCTCAGGTTTTGCCTTACTCTGGGAAGTTCGACCAACGATCAGGCCGAAAAGAAATTCACCTACGAAGAAAGGAAATGGGAAGTTGAGGGCAGGACGCTTATTTACAATATTGATGCACACGGCATGCGATACACCGACACTCTAAAACTGCAGGACAGCATTTACAGCAAACTAGCGTCATTCATTAAAGAAAACGGATTATTGCAGGATTATGAAGTTAAGCTCGAAAGCCCATACTCCGAAAAATACGAATACAGTGAATTTGTAAATGCAAAAATATATTCTGCCGGTAAAGAATACTTGATAAGTATTAAAGGAGAAGGATACGGGCAGATAGACGGGAACAAGGTTGTTGTTAAACTCAAAGAACTTGAGCAGATGCTGTATAAAGTTGTGGAGTGAGAATGCTCTTTATCCACATATTTATATCTGTTCAAGTGTAAAGTTAATGGGTTGAGCAACTGGTTTGGTAAAAGGTTTTTAGTAATAGGTTTATAACAACGACCAATGACTATTTACCAAACCAGCAGCCCAACCATACAACCAATAACCAAACAAGCCGCTCAACATTTCAACCAAAAACCAGCTTGAATCAGATACAACTATGACGAGCAGAAATATACAGACAACCCGAACAGTAATATATATCTTTTAACGATTTTTGTTTTATAATATATCAGGACGAGTATGTAAAAAACGTATACAAGTGTATTTATTTTGTTGATGAAGGGATTAAAAATATCAATGAAAAGCTATGATTGTAAATAAATAATAATGATATTTGCACAAACCTAGTTGATAACCACTAAAAAAGATTCTTTATGAAAAAACTGATTTTAAGTTTACTGATCATTATGCTCATGGGTATAGGTGGCGCCTATGCGCAAAGAGTGATCAAGGGGAATATTAGTTCCGAAGGAGTAACCATTCCGGGAGCTAGTATTCAGGTGAAAGAAGCGCCTAAAGTTGTTGCCATAAGTGATGTTAACGGCAACTTTTCAATTGAAGTCCCGGAAAACGGAAAGACACTGATCTTCTCATTCGTTGGTTTAAAAACGAGAGAGGTAGAAATCGGGACCACTACTGTTTTTAACATTAAAATGGAAACCGATGTCAAGCAAATGCAGGAAGTAACTGTTACGGCTGTAGGTATCACCCGCGAGAAGAAATCGCTGGGCTATGCTTCACAGGTCGTTTACAGCGAAGAGATAGGAGGAGCGCATGAAATGAACACAGCCAATGCTTTGCAGGGTAAAGTGGCAGGGTTGAACATTACCAGTTCGAGCGGTGGTGTAGGAGCTTCGTCAAAGATAACTTTGCGCGGAGCCACTTCTTTTACGGGAAATAATTCACCATTATTTGTGATAAATGGTGTTCCTGTTGATAATGAGTTCAGGGCTTCTCGTACAGGTTCCCCGAACTACGGCAACCCGATCTCCGATATCAATCCGGATGATATTGAGTCCATCAATATTCTGAAAGGACCTGTTGCTGCAGCGTTGTATGGATCGAAGGCCATGAACGGAGCTATCATCGTAGTAACAAAATCAGGGAAAGGCCAGAAGGGAAAGACCTCCGATTTCCTTGTTACCTACAGCACCGGTTATTCTACTGATAAAGTTCTGAGACTTCCTAAATTTCAGGATAAATACGGACAGGGATATACTTACGATATAGGTCCCGGTAATTGTGATGATCCTTCTGACGGCTCAGGAGATTTCATGTACTCCGACGAAAGCTGGGGCGCTCCTCTGGATGGAAGGCATTATATCAATTATCTTGGTAATGATGCGACATGGGATCCGCAGCCGGATAATGTCAAAGACTTTTTTGTTACAGGTCACCAGATCGATAATGCTCTGTCGGTATCAAGTGGCGATGATAAGGGTGCGGTAAGATTTTCATTCTCTTCATTCAATCAGAAAGGCACTATTCCGAATACTGCTTTTGATAAATATACGGCTGGTCTTAATATTGATCGCAAACTAACCTCACATTTATCAACTGAAGCAAGTATAAATTATACTTTATCGGAAGGTAAAAACACACCCGGTGTAGGATATGATACATATAATCCGTTTCAATCAATGTTCGGATGGTTTGGCCGCCAGGTTAATATGCAGGAATTAAAGGACAATTATGAACTTATAGATCCTAATACCGGGTTACATTATAACTGGAATTCAGTTTATCATAACAACCCTTACTGGACTTTATATAATAATACCAATAATGACCGAAGGGACAGGATCATTCCTACAGTTAAAGTGAATTATAAAATAAATGACTGGTTAAATGCCAGTGTAAGAGGTGGCACCGATTTTTATGTGGAAAGCAGGTTCCAGAAATTCAAAAAAGGAACTATTGATTATTCCTATATGCAGACCGGAGGATTTTACGATGACCGTACCAAGCAGAATACGACAAACCTCGATGCTATGCTTATAGCAAATAAGAAAATAAAGGAAAACTTCTCGATCACAGGAACATTGGGATACAATTTTTACAGGAGTACTTTCGATAAATCGAATACCGAGGTAAGAGGATTAATAGTTCCAGACTTATATAATGTAGCGTATGCAGCCAATGCGCCAATTATTACAAGCATTAAGACTGAAAAAGAAATTGTGGGGTTATATGGCCTGGCATCTTTGGGATACAAAGATGCCAGGCCATATAACCCCACAAACCCAAACACACCCAACACA
>CAZEWB010000465.1:303-3839 GCA_964515655.1 uncultured Bacteroidales bacterium | reverse complement strand
TAAATAATATGCCTCATGGTATTCAGAGTTTAGTTTAATCGCCTCTTGGATAAATTCCATTCTTTTTTCGGGATTATTTATTTTTTTACATTTATCAATTAAATATTCTGATTTTTTTATTTTATTAAACTTTGTTACCTCTGTTGAAGTGAGATTATCTTTTGTTAGCTCTTCAAATAGTTCTAAATAATCAATTGGAAGAATAGTATTTGTTTTTTTCTGTTTTTGAATAAATGGATCATTTTCCAGATCTTTTTCAAAATGGTATCCCATAAGAAGCTTTTCTTCGATTTCCAAACGGGGTTCAGAATGAATAATAAATATCTTTTCGAAATTGAATGGAAGCTTATTGTCTGTAACAAAAGTTTTTAGATCTCTGTCTACTTCATTTAGCACTCTTCTTTCAATTATTTTTTCTTCAGGTTTATCAAAATAGGGTATTCTGCAAAGAACAAAAGTTAGTTTTGGACTTTTTCCCAGTAATGTATTTTCTGGAAGAGATATAGATTTTATTATTTGTTTTAAGCCCTGAAGGTTTTCTTCGTTTTTAGCTGCAAGTAAAACAATTTCATCTGCCATTATTGACATAGTAATTCCTGATATTTCGGAAATACCGGTACGCGAATCAATTAATAAATATTCTGGTTTTAATTCTTTTCTAATACGTTCTTTCAAATCAGCAAACAAAGCTACTCCTTGACTGTTCTTTTTATAAAACAATTTAACCCAATCTATTCCGGAGAGTGTTTTCCAGTACTTATCAGTGTATATGTTCCCGGCAGGAATTAAATCAATGTCTTTAACTCTCCTATTGTTAAAAGAAATCTTTGTAACATAATTATCGATTTTTTCAGGAATCGAATCATTACATTGAAAGTAATTTATATAATCAACAACTCCAAGATTCAGGTTTTTCTCTCCAATGTTTTCCTTGAATTTAAGATGCAATCCAGGTGCCTCCAAATCAAAATCAATTATACAAACTTTCTTTCCAAATTCAGAAAGACGTTTTGCAATGTTGGCAAGGGCTAAGGTTCTTCCTACGCCACCTTTATATGAATAAAAAGTAATCGTTTTCATTTTAAATAAATTAAGGTGTCATTGCAAGTATAGATTGTCTTTGCGAGACATTTCTTTGAAAGTTCTCAATTTGAGAATACGCTACAGCGGTTATACCAGAAAATATGGATTTTGATTTCAGTATTTCAGAATCTTTCACACATGGCGAGGGAGATATTTCGTATTCAGTGTTAAGAATATCCTGACTTATATTCAATAAATGAGACAACTCTCTTATCATCCTTTTAGAAAGCTTCCTTTTTTTATTTAACACCTCAGATACCAATCCTTTGCTACCCATAAATGGAATCAAATCCTTTTGTTTTAATCCCATGTATTCCATTTTCATTTTTATTATTTCAATGGGATCACCTTTTTCAATAGGATAGTTTTCTTTTTCGTAAAGTTCAATTAATTTGTCAAGAACTTCGAATTCTACCTGTAACTCTTTGCTTTTTTCAAAGTTGGGATCATCGCCTAACTTTTCAAGATAGGTCACGGCATCTTTATATTCTGCTTCCGTTTTAATAACCTTTGGTTTCATAGTTTCTGTTTTTTTAATTGAACATGTCAACAGTATATTGCAAGCCTTTTTTGCACAATTTATCATATTCCGCATGAGTTCCAATCCATTTCAAATACAATCTTGCTGAAGGAAACTGATATTTTGCAATAATTCTGATATCGTTTCCTTTCACGTCAATTACAACTCTATCCTCTCCAATCATATCAACTGCCTTTGGTCCAAAAGTTAATACAATATCCTGTGGCTTTTCCCAAACAGTCTTTCTATCTCTTACGATTGTAACCCAAGCTTTTAAAGAACCTGAATAGTGCGGGTGCTTATCCATAAAGTCATAGATGTGCTTTTCCGTAACAATTCTGGCCATGTTCAATTACATTTTCACCGCAAAGATAATGCAAATAGTTTACATAATGAGAACATTTTTAATAAATAATTACAAAAAACACACAACTACAAGATATTCAGTAGATATATTTGCTAAATGAAGAAGAAATAGCGTTCCTTCTCATAAACAGTTACAATGTCATTAATTAAGGAATTATATCTCCCTCACCATATTATACACTGTATCTATATGCCGTGATGTAGTGTGAAGGACTTTAAGGTATTCGTTTATTTTATCCTTATAGTCTGCCCGGTAATCTTCGTGCAGTTTTCTTGTAACCACGTTTATAAGACGTTTTAGGATTATCGCAGTTTTTGAATCGTATTTGGTAAAGCATGTTCCGAACATGTCTTTTGGTAACGAAAAAGGAATATCGAGGATGTACATCAGCAGGTCTGCTTCGTATTTTGGGTTCTTCGAAATTGCTGTAAATTTGTTAATTCTTTGGATACATGTCCCCAGCATATTGGCAATTTGCAGCTCTTGTGAAAATCCCTTGTGGCGTTTATAGGAAATGACATCCAGATCGGCTATGGTTTTTTCGTACAATTCCAATTCGCCGCTTGCTTTGTTCAGGTAATTGGCAAGGATAAAATCGTAAGCCATTTTATCTTTTGCGGCCAGTTTAAGAATAATTTCCTTATGGGTATTATTGTCCAGCTCTGTTATCTGCTGCTTGATCTCCGGGCTTAATTTGGGCATATTATTCTCTTTAAAATATTTATTCCAGTTTCCCTATATAATACTTCCACCCGCATCTCAATCCCGGATAGAAGCCGGTGTATTGTCCAAGTTCCGGGATATATTCTGAATTAACTCCCAGTACTAACTCGTAATACATATAGAATCGTTTCCAGAATTTTACCTTCTTTCCGAAACGGTACTGTACACCTATCGGAACATAGAATCCCATAGAATAGCCTGGAGAATTTTCGAGTGTTTCGTTTGTATATTCTGCTTCGCTCTGCATTTCCCAGTTGTTGTTATAAATATCCGGAGTATATCCGTAATACTTCATATAATTTATGTCTGTGCTGGCATATAATCCCATTCCGTATACAAGACCAAACCCTGTATAGAATGAAAAACGCCGGAGAGGGCTGGTCGATACGATAGCGTTAACATCAAGACTTATTCTGTTTGAATAGTAATATATGTTATATGTGTTAGTTGTATTTTTTTTTACGCAAATAATATTCCCGGTCAGAGATGAAGTCAGTGTATCAAAAGGCACAGTATCGGTCTTTGAAAAGGAAGCCATAATGGGATTTGCACTGCTGAACGATAACCCGAAATTTATTCTGTAATTGTACTTTTCGTCCTTCTTTAAATAATTTCCCAGGCTGAAGCCGAAATAAACACGGCTGGCTTCCACTTCCCTGTAGCAGTTGTATGAATAACCAATCAGGTCTGTTTGTAAAAGATACGACCGGGCTGTTAATCTCCTGACCTCATTTATGCTGATGTTTCCGAACTCGGAATATGGAGATACAACGCCAAAGTGTACGTCTGTAACTGTGATCTTTTTCAGGCTGTCGTTGCCGGAAAAAGATCACAGTTACAGAC
>CAZEWB010000465.1:0-293 GCA_964515655.1 uncultured Bacteroidales bacterium | reverse complement strand
TGTGTTGGGTGTGTTTGGTTTTGGTTTTAAGTATTGTAAACCTTTCCACTGCAGCAATTATTTCAGGCTGTCGTTGCCGGAAATAATTGCTGCAGTGGAAAGGTTTACAATACTTAAAACAAGAATGCAGACAAGCAAAGCAGTTATTCTGTTCATGCTTTATATTTTAAGTTATAAAGATAGTAAAAAAAACAATCCGGACTCCCAATGCTCGTGGATTGTCCAAGGCAAACGCATCAAAATAATTATTTTCAAATATTATTGCCTTGGTTTGTAAATGAATATGCCATATA
>CAZEWB010000464.1:0-3842 GCA_964515655.1 uncultured Bacteroidales bacterium | reverse complement strand
AAAAAACATATCAAAGCCGGCGATATTTATGAGATGAATTTCTGCCAGGAGTTCTATGCTGAAAATACTAATATAAATCCTGTGGAAGTTTATTTAAAACTCAACGACATTTCATTATCGCCTTTTTCCTGTTTTTACAAGTTAAACGATAAATATCTCATAAGCGCAAGCCCTGAAAGATTCCTGAAAAAAACAGGCAGGAATATCATTGCCCAGCCGATAAAAGGAACCATTAAAAGAGGCTCAACACAAAAGGAAGATGACGGGTTAAAACAGCAGCTTTACAATGACCCCAAAGAAAGAAGCGAAAATGTGATGATAGTTGACCTGATGCGTAACGACCTGTCAAGAACTGCGGCAAAGGGCACCGTAAAAGTTGAAGAGATCTTCGGCATATACACTTTTGAGCAGGTGCACCAGATGATATCAACGGTAACTTCAGAAATAAAAGACGATATACACTTTACAGATGTCATAAAGAATGCTTTTCCTATGGGTTCCATGACAGGCGCCCCAAAAATAAGGGCAATGGAGCTGATTGAAAAATTCGAAAGCACCAAAAGAGGACTGTATTCAGGTTCTGCCGGCTATATCACCCCTGATGGCAACTTCGATTTTAATGTTATTATAAGAAGCATATTGTATAATTCCGCTGAAAAATATCTGTCATTCATGGTTGGCGGGGCAATTACCGATAATTCCGTACCTGAAAAAGAATACGAAGAATGCCTGCTTAAAGCCAAAGCAATTCTTGAAGTCTTAAAGAAAATATGATGTTATACCAATTCTATGGACAAAAATATTTGCTAATTTGACTTCATTTTACTTTCTTTCGTTCTAGCCTCTACACTGCAATTTTCCACTTTGCATTTTACAGCCGGCTCGGTATGTTTTTTATTACTGGCGGGTTCCCACCCCATTACTAAAAACAATACAAAAAAGCCTAAAATATATGCTACTGTTACATGCCATCCTTTTTTAAGCCATAATACAACATTTCTTGCTTCGGGAAATTCGTTGGCAATAGCTACACCGGCAGATGAACCGAACCATATCATAGAGCCGCCGAAGCCAACGGTATATGCCAGCATCCCCCAGTCAAAATGACCTTGCTCAAGGCAAAGTTTGGTTAATGGTATATTATCAAAAACTGCTGATACAAAACCAAGAACAAAAGCACTTACCCATGAAGCATCAGGAAGAGATTCTACCGGCATCAATGAAGCACAGGTTACAAGGCAAAGAAGAAATATCGTTCCTTTAATAGCATTAGAAATTTCTTTCCATGGTATTTTTGTGAATGTTATGCCCAGTAAAATTGCAACCCATACCCCTGCCGCAGGCATATCAAACAAAACATTGCCAAATATTGCGCATATAAGAATTAAAACAACAAGAGATATTTTTTTCCAGTCAATTTTATGCCTTTCTTTAAATCTATGCATTATGTGTTGATATTTGTGCTGCTGATGGGCGGCAAACCATCCGAAAAAAATCATAGCTGCAACAGCCGCAACATAAGCATGAAAAACATTAAAAGCGCTAACTCCATCAATCCACATCATGGTAGTTGTGGTATCTCCGATGACACTGCCTGCACCGCCCGCATTGCTTGCAGCAACAATAGCAGCTATGTATCCGATGTGTACTTTGTTGTTGAAAACAACCAGAGCAATTGCTCCGCCTATCATTGCACCAGCAATATTATCTAAAAAAGCAGATAAAATAAATACGAAAACTAAGAGAACAAACGGTGCTTTCCAGTCAGAGGGCAAAAATTTAGTAATTGCCTCAGATACACCTGAATCCCTGAATATTCTTGCAAGCATTGCAAAGCCAAGCAATAAACCAAATAAATTCAATAATATCGGCCATTCTCCCTGCCGTAATTCTTTATTTGTTATTTGTTGAAAGAACGAATAATCTTTACCAAAGAAATGTTCAAATAAATTGAATCCGGTGTCAAAAATCAGTTTGTAAATTAAAATAACAGCTAATCCTGTTACTGCAACATGAAAGGTTTTATGATGAAATAATGCCACCCCTATTAATACTAACGCAAACAGAATAAATTCTATTCTGATCCCAATAATTGATGGAGCAATAGATATAGTATTAGCAATAATTGATAAAGGAAGAAACATAAAAATTAGCAGATAATATACTTTTTTCATTTGAAATATAATTATATCTGCAAATGTAAGGAAATAGTATGTATAAAAATAGAAAAGTGCTAAACTGAATGTTTAACACTTTTCAAAATAAATATCTTATCATTATTTACTGAAATCTTTTGTTGAATTATCTTTTTGTGTCAATAAAGAAACTACAATCAAAGTAATCACAGCTAATGGTATGGAAATAATACCAGGATTATCCAATGGAATAGGAGCATCTTTAGGTATCCAGCCATATTTTTCATACATTGTTGGAGAAAACAGAATAATGCTGATTGAAGAAACAATACCAACAATAATTGACCATGCAATACCTTTGGCAGTTGTTTTTTTCCAAAACAAAAGGAATAAAATTGCCGGCAGATTAGCAGATGCAGCAACAGCAAATGCAAGACCAACAAGAAAAGATACGTTCATTCCCTTAAATAAAATTCCTAAAATAATAGCAAAAACACCAACGCAAATAGCGGAGATCTTTCCGGCTTTTACCTTGCCTTTATCTGTCATTTCAACCTTAAGATATTTATCAATAAAATCATGAGCGATAGCACCTGAAGATGCAACAATAAGTCCACTTACAGTACCAAGCACTGTCGCAAATGCAATTGCCGATATTATTGAGAATAGTCCAATACCAAAAGTTTTAGCCAGAAGAGGACCCGACATATTACTGCTTTCCATATCCAATGCTCCGTTAATCATTGCGCCAAGACCCATGTATAATGTTAACACGTAGAAAAATCCTATTGCAGCAATAGCAACAATTGTGGATTTTCTTGCGGCACGTTGACTGGGAACGGTATAATATCTGATTAAGATATGAGGTAATGCAGATGTTCCCAGAAACAAGGCAAGCATCAATGACAAAAAGTTTAATTTATCCCAAAAAGTTGCACCTGCAGCTTTTGATAATTTATAAAGAAGGCCGGGTTTCATTACATTTTCACCTTTGGTAACATTCTGGTACCAAACTGTCACTTTGTCTTCCCCATCAGCAAAAGCTTTTTTAGAGAAACGAACAACTTCACTTTTTTCTATTGTTTTTAAAAATTTGAAAGGGCCAACCGGACCTGTCTTATCAACTTCTTTTCCATCAACAATAATTTTGCTCAGATGGCCAACCTGATAAAATTTCTTTTCAGATTTAGGGGCACCGTTATATAATTTTTCTCCATCAGATTTAACCGTTGTGAACAAAGCTTCAGAAAGAGTAGCTTTATCATCTTTTATATTTAATTTAAACCAGTATTCCGAACCGTTTTTTTCCAGTTTAACAAGAACCAGTTTCTCAAAAACTTTAGTTGTTTTGACAATGTATGTTGAATCGGGAACACTAACAACTGTGTCGTTAGTAAGCAATGCATCTACTTGAACAAATTTATGATAATTATCATTAGGAATTAAATTAAACCCGTTTCTTAAAATGTAAAATGTAAGCATTGTAGAAAACACAACTAATAATGCTCCTTTAATAAATTGAACATAAGTGGTAGAAGTCATACCAGCGGTAGCAACAATAAAAATCACTATAGAACCTACAAGAACAACTCCCATCCAATGAGGCAGTCCTAATAAAGGTACTACTAGGTCGCCAGCACCCACCATTTGAGGAATAAGATAAAAGACAGAAACAATAAGTGTGCTTATTGATGCGGCAAGTTTAAT
>CAZEWB010000463.1:0-3863 GCA_964515655.1 uncultured Bacteroidales bacterium | reverse complement strand
TGTGTTGGGTGTGTTTGGTGTTGTTGTGTAAATTAAAAGTAAATGAAACAGTTAAAAAATGGTTCAACCCGGATTATGCGATAGGTTTTTTTCTAATTCTTAATCTGGGATAAAGGAAATTATCCTCCTACTGCTTTTCTCCAGTATAAACAAGTATAAGCTTCATTATCCCAATATAGGAATTAAGCGACAGGGCAGATGGAATATCATAAATGCTATGATATGCCTGCGAACCGCCTGTGGTAAAAATGAAGAGGCTTTTTACGCCGTTCTTTTGAAAATTGTAATGATCGCTTCCTTTTGATTCACCTTTTGCTTTTATCAACGGTACGTATTTGTTCGCTTCGTTGATAGCATTCAGTTTGTCGAAATCACTCCTGTCGAGATTTGCATTGGCAACAGTTATTCCTTCATCTCCTGTACCTATCATATCAAGGTTCAGTACCAACTTTATTTTCTTAAGGCCGAAAGCAGGGTGCGTTGTATAATATTCACTTCCCTTAAGCCCTATCTCTTCGCCGGTGAAAAACAGAAAGACAATAGTGTAATTTGGTTTAATGCCGTTGAAGTATTTCGATAAATTCAGAAGCATGCTCACACCCGAAGCATTATCGTGAGCACCCGGGAAAAAACAGTTGCCGAATTCACCTATATGGTCATAATGAGCAGTGAAAACGATTACAGAATCACTTTTGCCTTCGATAATCCCACCAACGTTGCAGACTTTATACTTCTTCTGATATTGGCTTTTAAAGTCGATATAAATAGCTTCGGCATCTTCGGGCAAGGCAGATAATGACATTTCGATATATGTCCATGCCGAAGGCTGTGAACGGTGAACCTGCATTGTTTTATCTTTAAGAACGATAATACCTTTTGCCCTGAAAGGATTGCTGTACTGTATCATCTCTGCCAGTTTTTTAAGGTCTGTATGATTCTGCATTACAGTATCAATAACAATAAATGTCTTCGAGAGATCAGCCATGAATAACTCATGGATGTTGTTTGGCTTAAGCCGGAAAAGCGGGAATTTGCCTTTAACAGTCGGAGTATTCGGCCATATAATAAATTCTTCGGCAGGTTTCAGCGGTTTGTCTTTTATCCTGATTTCCGGGTTCCCGACAATTGAGTTTACAGGCATTTTGAATTCCTGAAAATAACTTTTGCCAAATAACGGAACAGTTTTGTTTTTCGAAAGTTCGGCTGCAATATACTCCGATGCAAGCGTTGCTCCCGAATTTGTGTATCCTCTTCCATGAAAATATGAAGATGAAAGCGAATCAATGACCTGCCTGGCATATAAAGAATCCTGTGCCTGTAAAGCTTGAAAACAGAGAATGAAAATTAAAACTGAAACAAAAAGTCTCATTTAAGCGATTCGTCGGTGGTTACAAAGCGGCGGTATAGGATCTCCATGAACTTTTCGACCGCGGGGCCTTCTTCGTTAAGTTCGACCTTGCCGGAAAGAATTTCCATAGCCTCATCAAGAGTTTTTAATTTATTTATTTCCTCAATTGTGCTGTGAAAAATATCGCTGTTGCCTTTGAACAGGTCCTTTGTGAACATGATCCGGTCGTTAATGCTTATTGCGTTTTTCAGGTTCGTAACCGGGCTTTTGGCAAGTCTTGTCACAACATCATTCTGGGAACGTATATTGTTAAGTGTTTCACCTAAAGTTGAATTCTTGCTTATAAACTTGTCGGATAATGTTCTGTTCTCTTTTTTTACCTCTTTTTCTGTATATCTGATTTCAGTTTCTTTTATCACTTCAGTTTTTAAAGGTTTAACGGGTTCAATAACCGGTTCCGGAAGTATTTCGGATTCAGTTTTCTTCTGAATTACAGGTTCCGAAGTTACTGTTATTGTTTCCGTTAATTTTGAAGTAGTGCTTTTTTCAGAAATAATTTCTTGTTCGTCAATAATATGTGTGGGACTATCTGAAGTTTTGTGATCCGGGCTGAAAAGTGCATTCTCGTATAGTTTGCTGATCTTACCGAGAATAATATCTCTTTCCACAAGACTTAATTTCATGTTTTTTATTTCTTCTTCCAGATTTGACAGTAAATCAATAAGGTCGCGGAAACCGGTTTCGTTTTTCATAACTTTTATTTTTTGTTCTGAACTATGCAAAAGTATTTGTTTATTTTTGTAAAAATATCGAAAGAAAAAAAAATTAATTAACAGCATGATATTCGAGGAACGGCAGCCGGAATCAAGAAGAAAAGGCTTTATAGAGGTCATTTGCGGAAGCATGTTTTCCGGCAAAACGGAGGAACTTATTCGTCGCCTTAACCGCGCCCGCATTGCCCGTCAGCGCGTCGAGATATTCAAGCCTGCTATCGACACCCGGTACTCCGAGGACGAGGTCGTTTCGCATCCCGAGAATTCGATATTATCAACACCTGTTACTTCTTCTTCCAATATCCTCCTCCTTGCTTCGGATGCCAATGTGGTCGGCGTGGATGAAGCTCAGTTCTTCGATGAAAATATTGTGAATGTCTGCAACCAGCTTGCCGAAATGGGAAAGCGTGTAATTGTCGCCGGCCTCGATATGGACTTCAGGGGAAAACCCTTCGGACCAATCCCCGCTTTGCTTGCAACAGCCGAATATGTCACAAAAGTCCATGCGATCTGTATGAAATGCGGCAACCTAGCTCATTATTCACACAGGAAGGGTAAAAGCGAAAAATTAGTTCTCCTGGGCGAAAAAGACGAGTACGAACCTCTGTGCAGAAGCTGTTATATAGAAGCGCAGAAAAATGTGAAGGAGTGATGGTTGACTTTTGACTATGGCGGGCTAATACCGGCAGTTTGATTTAAAGTTATTGCATGTTATACAATCGTTTAGCTGTAAATCATTTTAAATCTTTATTTGAAATACTTACTTATTAAACAATGTAATTCATCTATTAATATTGGTTTCGAAATATAGTCATTGCACCCAGCTTCCATTGCTTTTTCTTTTTCATCTAAAAAAGCATAGGCAGATTGTGCAATTATAACCACTTCTTTGTTAAATTGACGTATTTGCATAGTAGCTTCATATCCATCCATTTCGGGCATTTTAATATCCATCAGAATCAAATCAATGTCTGAATTGTTACGGCAAACTTCAACAACTTCAACCCCGGTTCTGACTTTTAAAACTTCACAGCAAAATATGTTGACTGCCTGAGTAATAAACATTTCAGATATTTCGTCGTCTTCAGCAATTAATATTTTCAGTTTCTTAATTTGGATGTTTTCTTTAACAGTAGAACTGGCGTTTATAATAGCGTTTTTTTCTTCAGTTACAACATTGTATGGAATGGTAAAATAAAATGTAGAACCCTTTCCCTCTTCACTATCTACCCAAATAATACCCCCAAGTATTTCCACATATGCTTTTGCGATGGATAATCCCAATCCTGCTCCTTCATAATTCCGGCTATGCGATTCGCTGCCTTGTCGGAATCTTTCAAAAATGATTTCATTATGTTCTTTTCGAATTCCCGAACCGGTATCTTTCACATAATATTCAAGGTAGTTATCCTTTTTTTTGTAACCAAATTCAATAGTGCCTTCTTTGGTAAATTTGATTGCATTTTTAACGAGATTGATAAGAATTGCATATACTTTCTCTCTGTCTGTTTTAATGATGGCCTCTTTTGCAGGCAAATTATTCCTGAAGGAAAACTGTATTCCTTTTTGTTCAAGCTCCGGTTTAAAGAATGTATAAATGAACTCGATTTGCTCATTTATATTCGTTTCTGATATAAAAATTTCTATTTGCCCTGATTCTACTTTTGAGATATTTATTATATCGTTGATAATATTGAGCATACGTATGCCACTTTTTTCTATAATGCCGATATATTTTTTCT
>CAZEWB010000462.1:0-3866 GCA_964515655.1 uncultured Bacteroidales bacterium | reverse complement strand
TTATATTTATTTATACTTTTAAAATTATTTTTCTGGGCACTGAAAAATAATTTTAACTGTATAAATAAGTATCTTAAAGTCCACGTACAGCGACATGTTTTCGATATAGATAAGGTCGTATTTCAGCCTTTCAATCATTTCTTCGACATTTTCGGCATAGCCGAATCTTACCTGTCCCCACGATGTAATGCCGGGTCTCACTTTCTGCAGGTGAGCGTAATGAGGGGCACGTTCCATTATCTTGTCAATAAAGAACTGGCGTTCGGGGCGCGGGCCTACAAGCGACATGTCGCCTGTTAAAACGTTGTAGAACTGAGGTAATTCATCCAGTCTCATTTTGCGCATGTATTTCCCGAACTTTGTGATCCTGGGATCGTCCTTACTTGAAAGAGCCGGGCCATTTGACTCGGAGTTCAGATACATTGAGCGGAACTTGAAAATCGAAAAAGGTTTACCGTAACGGCCAATTCTTTCGTGACTGTAGAATATCGGTCCTTTTGACGTTACCTTTACTCCTATAGAAAGCGCTATATAAACAGGAAGCAGAATTATGAGAGCAAACAGTGAGAAAACAACGTCCATGACTCTTTTCAGGTTGATCTGCCATTCGGGCATAAGATCGCGCGTGACCTGAATAAGAGGTGATGAGTACAGAGAGGTCATGTGCACACTTCCGGTAAGGATATCGTATAGCGTAGGGATCACTTTTATTACAACATTCCTGCCTTCTATCCTGTGAAGTATGGAATTTATCTTGTCGTGTTCGGTCGATTCAATTGCAACGATGACTTCTTCGACTTTGTATGAATCTATAACATCTTTAATATCGCCTATGGAGCCAAGATGCTGCAGGCGCTTACCAAGCTGATATTTGTTCTGTTCATTCACGTTGAGGAATCCCACAACAAGGTTTCCGGCAGATTTTGGTTGTGAGGACAGTTCCTTATATAGTTTAACAGCTTTAAGATTACTGCCGACAATGATAGTATTAAAACCTATTATCCTGTTCTGTATCCTGTGTATAGTGCGGGAAGTAATAAACAATCGCGGAAAGTATGTAAGTAAAAAATGTAACCCCGCGAGAGTAAAAACAGAAAAGTAATAATCCTTATACGAAGAGACCCAATCGTCGAGTATGAAAACGAAAAACAATATAATTACGCCTATCACGGTAAGCGAAAGAGTATTCCATAATTCTTTAAGACGTGAACGGCGGTATACGTCCTTGTAATATCCGCTCAGATAATAAAGGACAAGCCAGAAAGCAGGAATTACAAAGAGAGCAACGTAGAACTTCATGTCGAATTCAACAGGAATATCAAATCCAAAAATATCTGTTTCTACTTTTTCTTTCCGCAGAATATAAAATAAGGTCCACGCTAATGCAGCGCTCAGTGCATCGGATAAAACATATTTTATTGTCTGCAGTCGTATGTTCATTTAAAAATGCAAAAGTTTAATGTTATCGATACAATATTCTGCTTTTGAAATACCGGACTGCTTGTATGCATAAAAGTATACGCTGTAAAACAGGACATCGGTTTGTGTATTAAGATAGGAGCCAAGATCTATATATATTTTGTTCATGTTTGCTGAAGTGTTAAGTGTGATAAGCTGTTCGTAAGTAGAATACTGTGTCTTTATGAGTTTTAAACCCACTACAAGGAAGTCGTTATTCTTATAATTTAATTCCAGAAAAAGATCAGTTCCCGGACGAGGAAAACTATCGGAACTTTCATAAAAGAAGAGCGGTTTGACATCATCCAGAGCAAAATACCCGTATGAGTTTCCGGGGATGTCGGGATATGGCTGAATAGTAAGATTGGTATCACTAACCGAATTACGCTTAAGTGTTATTCCTGCATCCTCGAAGTTTTCGAGCCATCTGAAAATGGTTGAGCTGTTATAATGAAAAACAGGCTGATACTCGTAAATTGAATCGGGGTTGAAAATAACATCTGTTTCATAAAAATCGAAAAAGGGGTAAATATTCCTGTCTGCAGCAATTCCATTGACTTTTATTCCTGCCCTCAGCGTCAGTTTGTGGCTTCCTTCGGAAAGAACCGGGAAAGTAACCGGCATTTCGTAAGTCCCCTGCCTGTTGCCGTCGACATTGACCCAGATATCGACAATTTTTGAAGTATTGGCCCCCTGTGTGCCATCATCGCAGGAAAGAGTGGCTTTATCAACCTTTATGTATACAGGTATTTCTTCCTCCGGATTGATAATCTCGCACGAAACAATACAAAGTGAAATAAGAACTGACCCGAAAAATATTTTCATTACTGCACAATAATTCTTTGTAACGTCATTTTTAAAAAAATATTGCAAAAGTAGAATCATTTTTTTAGTAATTATTTAGGTGGGTTATAATTTGTCGTGGTCTTTGGTAAAATAGAACAGGTATACAGGTATAAGGTTCGTCGGGCGCACATGCCTGCGCGATGGTTTTGCGCGCCAGGTTTCCTCTATACCTTATACCTTTATACCTTCCCGAGCATCAAGCGCAAGCAGCCCTACCATGACCAAGACCATTGACATAACCCGCTGCCAGGACATACAACCATGACCATTAATCTGGGTTTAATACCCACCTGACGGTTAAATATTTAAAGCTTTACAACCTTTTTAATAATAGTTTTGTTATTATCCTCAATATGTAAAAAATAAACACCTGGTGGGATCTGGCTTAAATCAATGGTTCTTTTATTGGTTGCCATTTGAATACATGTACCATAAATGTCGTAAACCTCTGTCATAGTATTATACTTTGAATCTATAGTGATCTCTGAGTTCGCCGGGTTAGGATAAACACTTATATCCTGAATAACCGTAATGTCATCATTTACAATATTACAAGATGCCATAAAACAAGGACTCACTGCAGTGCCATGTGTAAGGCCATTTATAACACTCCCGGAAACCAAAGCTTTATTTGTAATGACAACATTTTGTCCGATACCAGTGTCTTCCATATCGTAATATGCTATCAAACCCGTTTCGTTCCCGGTCAGGGGAGAAAACAAATTATTGTTTATCTCTGTCTGGCTCAGTTTATAATTCCAGAACCTTACTTCATCTGTCATACCCCAATAGAAATCAACAACGTTACCGCTTAAGTTCCTGTACGCTCCGATCCTTATTTCCGCATCACTGTTGAATACAGAACTATAACTCCCGACTTCAAGTTGTCCGGGAACTTCCACTCCGTTCACATAAATCTTAATACTTGTACTTGAATGAACAACAGCCAGGTGATAACAGGTACTGATTGATATAACAGTATCTAGCGTCCTGTACCTTGAGGGTGAGGCACAATTTCCCGATGATGACCACTGCCATAATATTTTCCCATCAACAGCAGCCAGATTAAAAGAAAATCTATTATTGTTACACCATACTTTATTAATGATGTTTGCCGTACCTTGTGTTTTATAAAGGTTAATAGTTGCTTCAATAGTAAAATCCGTACCTAAATCAAAATAATTATTATCGGGTAACTCAAGATAATCAGTAGTCCCGTTGAACTTAAGGGCTTGTCCGAATTGAGCATTTAAAATTAAAAACTGAAACTGAAAAACAGTTATTAATAGCAGGTATTTTTTCATTCTATTGAATTTAGGTAACAAATATACGACTTTCCCATAAATTAATCCTGTTAATTGCTATCTTTACAGAAAAAAAATGAGGCAGGTAATATATTTTTCATTAATTATGCTTCTGTGCAGTTCCTGCATAAATCAGATTGATAAATATCTTGATGCAAAACACATTAAGTTTAAAAAATTACGCGCTTATCCTGAAAAAGCAGGAATATCAATGTCATGGTCGATATACGATAATGAATGCCGGCTGGAAATAAGCAT
>CAZEWB010000461.1:0-3873 GCA_964515655.1 uncultured Bacteroidales bacterium | reverse complement strand
TGTGTTGGGTGTGTTTGGTTGTGTGGGTCGATATTAAAGAAGGAATTCGTATACTGTACGCATCCACGCTACATACCTGCGAATTCCTTCTTTAATATCGACCACTGGATTATGTTGTAAATCTTTACGGCTTTTACTAAAATCGACTACCTTTACCCGGGTAGTAAAATTTTCTTCACCTTTATATTGCGCAAGAGAAGGTTTCGCTCCCGTTTCTTTCAAGATAATGTCCGTCAGATCTTCTATGCTGATCGCCCAATCTTCACTGCCGCCTACGTTATATACTTCTCCAGGAATAAAATTGTTTATGACATTAGCAAAAGTCCTGCAGGTATCTTCTACGTAATCAAAAATACGCATATGTCCTCGATAAACCGTAAATTTTAATTTGTGCAAACAGCTATATACTATAATGGGAATTACACCCCGATAGCGGCTATAATATTCATGCGGCCCATAGCAGCCGACCGGCCTTACACGTACAGTTTTAGTATTAAACATTATTGCAGAATTTAAACATTGCAATTCTCCTACCCACTTTGATATTGCATAATCGTTCATCTGCTTTATTGGTACCCTATCCATTACATCTTCAGTCATCAGCTTATCATAATCCCCGTAAACTTCAGCACTACTAAAAAAAATCATGCGGAAATGATGAGCTTCTTGAAGACGAAGAATGTTTTTAGTGCCGATAACATTAGTTCGCCAAAGATTTTCATAGTGGTCTTCACCATTCCAACGGCCATACTCAGCTGCCAGATGATACACATAATCAAATTTATGATTACGGAAAATAAAATCCATTTGCTGATATACTCCGGTATCAGCTTTAAAATGCTTAGGATCCGCTCCCTGAAGGATATCGCTTGTCCAAACATCATGTCCCCGCTTGCGTAATTCATTGACCAAATTTATTCCAATAAAACCTACTCCACCGGTAACTAAAATTTTTAACATAGTTTATTTTCTCCTTATAAAATTATCTGAAATATTGCAAAGCAACTTTTCGCATAACTTTCCGTAATTTTGTAAAAAAACCAGTACTTGTATTCGAGCTCAAGAAAAATAAGATTGGTCTCCGGAATAAAAAAATAATTCTTAACAAGAATTCCTCAAGAAAAGAGTAAATCTTAATCTTCGAAAACAATAATCGCGCATAAAAATATACCTGCATAAGTTCGAAATATCTCCTCATGACTTTATGCGTCATAAATGTCTCATTTAATGAAGGAGACTCAAGATAACCCGATAACATCTCATATCCATTTTCAAACAACCCATATTCAGAAATTAACCGATGTAAATAACTTCCAGGATAAGGATAAAAATAAAAACATTTTCCAAAATTTGGTTTTAACTTTAAATTTAACTCTAATGTATCTTTCGCCATTTCACTGGTTTCAAACGGCAAGCCAACTATATTAAAAGAAAAACTTTTAATACCGCAATCTTTAATTATCCCGAAGGCCTCTTCTATCTTCCCGTTTGAATGAGTTCTATTCAAAATATGTTTTCTTAACCATTCATTGCCAGTTTCAACTCCAAAATCTACGGAAACACACCCAGCTAGTTTTAGCCATTTGGCAACATCGCTATCAATAGTCTCAACCCTAGCATTACACAAAAAAGGCAGGTTAATTTCATTTTTAAATTCCACACAGAATTCTGAAAGCCATTTTTTATTCAATGTGAAGGTATCATCGGCAAAAATTATCTTTTTTACTCCAGAATACAGCTTCAAATTATTTTTAATTATTTCAATGGACTTACTAACTCCTGGTATACGTACATAATTTTCTTTATTAGGATATACTTCCCTCAAAACATGATTGCAGCAATAATAACAGTTGTATGGACATCCCCGGGACAACATCATCGGGAAATAATACCCTCCTTCTTCAATGATCTTTCGATAATCAAATAAAGAATAATCCGGCAAAACTAAATTCTCTATGTCTTGCAACGATAAAATGTCATTCTTTATAATTCTATCTTTTCTTTTGAAATAAAAACTGGGGACGGAGTAAAAATCACTTTTATTATCTAACTTCTCGCACAACTCGCTTATGGGAATTTCGCCTTCGCCTATACATACGCCATCAATACCAGGAAACTCGTTAAAAATCTGTTCCTTTACCAAGGTAGCATGAATACCCCCGGCCACGATTAATCCAGAGTTAAGTTTGTAACTTCCCATAAACTTTTGAACATATTTTCTCTGGTTTGTCGTAAATGACAGCCCGATCAAATCAGGCCCACATCTATCAATAGAACTTACCACCTCTTTGAACATACTTTCTTCCGTGATATGCTGCAAATAAACTGAGTGACCATGTTTCTTCAGGATTCCCGTAATATAGGCCAAACCGTGCTGGACACTCGGACAATATCCCGTATGGAGATCAAAATACAAAAGAAATACTTTAGCCATCTTAACAACCTAGTTTAATATTAACGAGGAATTTAAAAGTCTCTTCTGCACAACGCTTCCAAGTGTAAACTTTAGTTTGTTGATAAGCTGCCTCGGCCTTCTGTGCCCTCATAAAAGGAGAATCAATTATTTTTTTTAATGCATCAGCTATATCTGACGGTTTTTCAGGATCAAAATATATTCCTGAATCACCCAATATTTCAAACATAGGCCCTTTATTAGAACAGGCAATCGGCAAGCCAGAAGCCATCGCTTCCAACAATATATTCGGCATATTCTCACAACTAGAAGCAAAAACAAACATATCGGATTTTTTATACCAATCCTGAAGTTCAGCATAAGGAATAGAACCATGATAATAAACAAAGGTATCTACGATGCCCGCTTTACAGATTTTTTGCATTAGTTTTTTCAATGCCGGCTTATAAGCAGATCCAACTAAATCAAGTCGCACAGGAATTCCTGACCTACGAAGCTGAGTAACAGCTTCCACCACATTCCACTGATGTTTATAAACATCGATTCTTGAAACGTAAAGGATACGAAAAGGCCTGTCTTTAGAATAATACCCGATATCATGCTGTTCACGCGGACGATATACAAATCGAGCCTCTACACCGTGAGGAATAATGGCGCTAACTCCATCAACGCTCCCGATAACCTTCATTACCTCATCTCGTGCATACTTTGTTAGAAAAATAATTCCTTTGGCTTTACGAAATGCCCATGACTGCCCCCAACGAAGCAACATCAAGCGTAATAATGCTCCTGAAATTCCAAATCGCCGCGCCTCTTCCCACTCAAAAGGCAACATATTCCTACACATCGTAACAAATGGTATAAACTTTCCACCTCCCATGCCTCCCGGGAAAAAAAGCAAATCACATTTTTCCCGCAAAGCTAAACGTTCCAGCATAAACAGTTGCCAATAGAGACGCATAGGCAATGCCCGATCTAACAACGGCTCGCTCATTTTACGCAACCAAACCCGTTCCTCTAATCTACAAAGGGTAACTTCTCCGCCCCAAACAATAACTTCTTGGAAGCCATGCTCCTGAGGTTGAGCAATACGCAGAAGCTCAACCAAGTGAGTCATGCCACCGCCAGCCCGAAGATTGGATGCATCAATACCCAGCCGCATATTTACCTCAAAGCTCTCTTTCCTCGTCCGATTAAATGACCCACCTTCTTTATTTCAATATTATATAATCCAGCTCGCTTAAACCAATAAAGTAAAGTTGCCGGTGTTTGGGGGTGGTCATATTGCGGTGACAACATATCAAACGTGTCCAATAATGCCCATTCAAGATGCTGTTTAGATGATAATGGCAAGATGCCGGTATAATTTGCAACAGGCACCAAACGTTTCAAATAATTCCTGGTTCTGGATCAATTTTGTAACGGTTGGGGCCGGGTGCACATTATACCGGCAGCGTGCC
>CAZEWB010000460.1:0-3873 GCA_964515655.1 uncultured Bacteroidales bacterium | reverse complement strand
TTTTGACGAAAATATTTGCATAACGTACATACTGCTTTATATTTGCCGCGTATTAACCAATTAAACCTTTTTAATCATGAACAAAGCACAATTAATTGATGCAATTGCCGGTGAAGCAAAAATCACAAAAGCTGATGCTAAAAAAGCACTGGATGCTTTCATTACTGCAACTTCAAAAGCTCTGAAAAAACACGACCGCGTAGCTCTCGTTGGTTTTGGCGCTTTCACAACCGTGAAAAGAAGTTCAAGGACCGGACGCAATCCTCGCACTGGCAAGGAAATCAAGATCCCTGCAAAGACCGTTGTACGTTTTAAACCCGGAAGCGAACTTGCAAAAGGGATTAAAAATTAGGCGCTTTGACCTAAAACTAGGGGAAGGTAACACTTCCCCTTTTTTTTTATATTTTCGCGAGCAATGAATGTAAAAAAACAAATATCCTGCCTGTCGGAATTTGCCACGCCCGAAAGATTCAACTTATTTAACGAAGTTGTAAAGTGTCGTACAAGATATTTTACTGTTGTGCTCGAAAATATTTTTCAGTCGCATAATGCAAGCGCAGTGCTGCGTACATGTGATTGTCTCGGTGTTCAGGATGTTCATGTTATCGAAAAAGGAAACACATTTAAAGTCAGCGAAGACATTGCACTTGGCGCTTCAAGGTGGCTGAATGTAAAAAGTTATAATTCCTGTTCCGATGTCATAAAGACATTAAA
Organism: uncultured Bacteroidales bacterium; assembly: GCA_964515655.1. Taxonomy (GTDB): domain Bacteria; phylum Bacteroidota; class Bacteroidia; order Bacteroidales; family GWA2-32-17. Next base: position 3,159 of record CAZEWB010000460.1, on the reverse strand, counting down.
GGGCAGGGGATACAGGATTGTTGCTGCTTCATCTCATAATGATTCATGCCTGCTTCCTGACTTTGATGTAGAAAAAGGGCCGACTGCACTGCTTTTCGGAACAGAACTCGACGGCCTTTCGGAAGAACTGATGGCCGAAGCGGATGAGTTTTTAAAAATCCCGATGTATGGCTTTACCGAAAGCTATAACGTTTCCGTTTCGGCAGCATTGATACTTTATTCAATAATAGAAAAGATAAGAAAAACAAAATTACCATACCTGTTATCTGAAACCGAAAGAGACGAAGTGGTCTTGTCGTGGCTGAGAACTTCAGTAAAGGATTCAGAAAAAATACTTGAACGCTGCGGGCTGCTTTAAACCAAATTACGTAACAGAAAACCACAAACCTCAACTGCCATCGCAGGAGGGGACTCCTGCAATGGCAGTTAAGGCTTTTTATTTTTGGTTTATTGCGTAATTTGGGTTTAATTACTCGACGCAAATTCTGAAATGTAAACGTGAATCTGCGCCTGTTACTGAAACAATGTAAACACCGGATTTCAGACGGCTTATATCTATTACGTTAGATTTTTCTGAAGTCAAGGCAGAAAATACAGGGACACCCCGAATATCACAAATGTTTATCTGAAAGTTTTCTGTAATTTCACCTGAGATATTAATGAAGATCTTATCTGAAGCAGGATTGGGTGAAATGCTTATTCCAGAACCTTCTGATGCGACTGTGTTTATATTATTGAAGTATTGCAGGTAATAGGACAAGGCCGTATCGGCTGCCTGGTACAGGAGATATTCGCTTTCTGCAGCAATAATAGCATAAGTAAAGTTAACAGAGTCTGATGGTAAGATATTGAAGGGGCCGTATCCGTTAACAGTTGAAACATCTAAGCCGTTGGGGAATCCTGCAGAAAGCCTTTCTTCTGTGAATGACTGATAAATTTCCTCCGGTGAAAAATAATCAGTGATGTCAATTCCATCGCTGGTATCGATTGCATAGAGATTCGACTGCATATCCGAGAGTGGCAGAATACCGGTATACAGTGTTGATATCCCCTGGTATTTTACAATCGTCAGTTTGCGGCTGCTTTCGTAATATGCCAGGTTCATAGCAGGATTCACAATGTCCCAGTCACTGTATAGACCCATATAAGCATTGTTGACAGGCAGAGTATTGTTATTATATAATGTATAATTTACAATTACAAAATTCCGGGAGGCCGGATTGTCCCACGCATATACTTTTTGTTTAACCTGAAGAAGGTTTTGAAGGCCGACGGGAGCCGATGAGTCATCATAACCTGAAACGAATTCAAAGTCAGCTACAGTTGACGATACCTGATGAACAGGATCCGTTACGGCAAAATCGAAACGATAAAAAACAGATGAAATGGATTGTGTAGGGGAATATGCAACCATCAGTCCGCCATCGGAAAGGATGTTCCTGCTGTCCTTGTAGCGTACGCCTGAACCCTGTAAAGGACTGAAGCGGTTATAACCGTATCTCCCGTTTGAGCAGATCGTCAGTTTCAGGTCATTTGAACTGAAGTCGTAATAAGAACTATTAAGAGTTACATTAAAGTACTTGTCTTCTATATATGTGCCGTTAGCAATCTGAATTTTGAATTCCACAGTTTCATCGTATGGGATGCCCGGAAGTACCCTGATAGAGAAAGGAGGTGATGCAAACGATACAAATGTGTTGTAACCGATAGTATCTACAAAAATACTGTTCTGTACAATTTCTATGAAAGTATTAGTACATGAAAGTACAATATTAATGTCTCCTGCAGGATACAGGTAATTCCATAGTTCTCCATTGATATAAGCAGTATCTGAAGTAGTACTTTCAGTAAAAGTGATGTTCTCGAACTGCAATGCAGGAGCAGGAGGAATGGTGAGGGCGTTGTATGCGTTTATTCTTCCTTTTCCCAGTTTTCCTGCGAATGCAGTATTCTCCGGAATAGTGTCGATAATGTCGCATGAGAGGCGAAGTATCTGTCCAAGCTGCAAAGCTGAAAGAGTGTCGTTGTGATAAGCCAGAATGAGTGCAGCCACTGATGCCGCTATAGGTGAAGCAAAAGAAGTTCCAAAGCAACTCTGGTATGAATTGTCAGGTCCCGTACCATAAACAGCTGCACCAGGCGCTGTAATATCTACATGGTATCCGTAACATGATTTATTCCATTTGACATCTGAATAAGAGTGAGAGGCTGCAACGCAAATTACATTATCATAAGCGCAGGGATAATATATATCGTTTGTAGTAAGGCCACTATTTCCTGCTGCTGCAATCACCAGTGAATTTCTGTTAAAAGTGGCATAGTTAATAATATCCTGGCCGAATGGATGAGGCGTGATTCCTCCCCATGAGCAGTTGATGATCCTGCAACCGTGGTCAGCTGCATAAACAATACCGTCGTAAGATGCTACAAGCATTCCATATGAATCGCTGATCTTAACGGGCAGAAATGTTGCCAGGAAACCCGGTGATGCTGTACCTGTGCCGTTGTCGGTTTCGCAGGCTGCAAAACCGGAAACATAAATTCCATGGTTTAGTGCGCCAGGGTTGTTTGCTTCGCTCCATTGAGCGCTGTTATCATTGTCGCCCAGATCCCAGCCCCTGAAGTTGTCTAAGAATCCATCGTGATCGTCATCAATTCCGTTTACAGGATCATTAAAGTTGTATGCGATGTTGTCAACAAGGTCGAAGTGTCCGTAATCTGTCCCTGTATCGGTAATACCAATAATTATGTTACTGCTGCCTTTGCAGATATCCCATGCATCATATGCTCTTATTATTATCAAATGCCATTGACTAAAATTTGAATTTGAAGTATCAGCGTATGGATCGTTTGGCACATATAAAAGTTCGGGAATGTAATTCAGTTGTGCGTATTCTACCTGCGGCAGGGCAACAAGTTCCTGAATAATTTCTTCAAGAAGACTGTTATCTTCAAAGTAAACAGAAAAGATCGTAGAAATGTCGGTTTCTCTTTTATTGCCTGAACGCGGAGTAATGGAATTCGGGAATTTCTGGCTCATGCCTGAATACCGGAATTTTTCGAGGATATAGTTAATTTCCGGAAGTGACGTTCCTTCCCTGAAGCATGAATTTTTATACTCAGCGTTCAGGCAAAAAAAACACCAAACACACCCAACAC
>CAZEWB010000459.1:2811-3899 GCA_964515655.1 uncultured Bacteroidales bacterium | reverse complement strand
TGTGTTGGGTGTGTTTGGGGTGTTTTTGGCCTGGCTTTAGTTTGGGGGTTGCATTTTAGTATTGCGCCGAGTTCAATTTTGCTTCCAGGTCGATAAAACGAATAGAGTCGCGCAATTTGTTAAAATCCTGCTGTTCGTTCCAGCGGGAGATATCAGTGAATCCTTTGCTTATAGCATTTCCCAGAGAGTCAATTGCATCTTTGTATTGACCTGTCTTTGCAAGGAAAACGCCATAGTAGAATGACATATCTGCATTTGAGGAATCGGCTATCTGATAAATAGAAAGGAATCCCGGAGCACGTTGCAGGTCGTTATTCTGAAGAGCTGAGGAAACAAGCATATAACAGGTCATACTGATGTATCCTGTCAGCCTCATGTTCTTGTATTCATTCAGCGAATAGTTATTCTTTCCGGCCGGAACTGTAAACGATGTAATCTGTTTTCTCCACCAGTCTTGGTCTTTCTGCAGGAATGCATCGCGGAAGCTATTTCTGATGACAGTTTCACTGTTTAATGAACTTTCGATATCTGCCCTTGCCCGTATGGACTCATTTCCGTTCAGAAATGAAGTGATACGACCCGTTTCAGAATCATAGCCTGTCTTTCTTTTCAATATATCTCTCAGGGAACAGTATCTCAGATACTTTTTCCAGTTATCTCCTGAAGGTGAATTCATTTCTTTTGCGATGAAAGCTTTAAGGTCATAACCTTCGGGAGAACAAAAGTTTATAAAAGCATATTCCATCACCGAATCCGGAGGCCATTCGTGCTTTCCGTTAAAATAAGCAAAGCAGGAACTATAAGGAGCGGTTCTTATCATATTCTCCGAAGAAAATATTTCTGAAAAATTAAAATCTCCATACCCTGCAATTCCTACATATATAAAATCTGATCTGGTGATATCTTTTATTTCGGGAACCCCTGCTCCGCATCCAATAATTCCCCTGTATTTTCCGTTCATCAGCGACAGGTACGAAGCCACTCTGGCCCCCCCGCTGAATCCGGCAAGGAAGATTCGTGTTGTATCAATAGGAGCGATGGCAAGTATCTCTTCAAGGATACGACCTGAATAACGGTCCCATTCTCCC
>CAZEWB010000459.1:0-2801 GCA_964515655.1 uncultured Bacteroidales bacterium | reverse complement strand
ACGCAGCAAGTGCAAACTTATATTTATCGGCCAGTTTTATATACCGTGTCAATGCTTCTTTTCCCCTGGCATGCGGATCAAACAAAACAATAAGCGGATAAGATTTCAGTGTATCCTTAGGCAAATAAAAAGCAAAACTGCAGGCAGGATCCTTTTTTGAAGAAAAAGTGCTAACGACACCGGGAATTATCACATTTTTCTGAGAGTTTTCTGAATCTTCCTTCTGGTTTTTATTATGCTTTCCGGAATTTCCGCAACCAGAAATTATCGCTGTTATCAGGACAAACACATACAATTTGTTCATAGGATTATTTCTCATCATAGTAAATGGTTTATGGGTTGGGCTGCTGGTTTGGTTTTTGGTCATTTGTTGAAGGGTTGGGCTGCTGGTTTCTGGTAGCCAGTAACCAGAAACCAGCAACTGATTAACTTCAGACCAGAAAAGCATTATACTGATTATAACTGTATCACTTTAAAACTGACCGTAACATTGTTATTTACACTTTTGTACTCAAGCGATATTTTTGTTTTCAGGAGCCGGCTGTCGCAGTTGGCATAAACTGACGAAGGTGTAAACTCATATAACTTTGTATCGGCGCCGGAATTTGAAGTAACGGAATAATTGCAGCAATCATAAGCAAGGCAAGGCTGGATAAGTTGCTTAAGTTCTTCGAACATCGACCCGGCTTCCTGAGGTGGTCCGGTAAAATATACCGCTTTAAAACCTTCGGGTCCGATCTCGTGAGCTTTGAAATTCTTTAGTTTTATCGTGCTGTTATATGTATCCGCAATGTATTTGCTCAGGGCTTCGCCTTTAATTGATGTGAATCCATCAGGTGCAGCCTTGATAATTGTTATTACATCCTGTGAAAAAATATTCGGGTCTTTTACGACGAATTCAGGGAACTCAGCCTTTTCCACAAAGCGGTTGTTCTCCCATTTGCCTTTATCAAAATAGGTCTTCGAGAAGTAAAACGTTCCCAGCCCCTGGCGAATGCCGTTCTCGAACTGCCCTATATAATATGTTCCGTCTAAAAGGCTTTCGTGTTTTCCCACTCCATGGAACTTGTTATCTTTAAACTCACCTGTGTATTTTTTACCGCTGGCTTCGGAATAATAGCCGAACCCATTAAGTTTATGGTTGTTGAAATAACCATCGTATCTGTCGCCGTTAGGGAAAATGTAAACTCCGAAACCATAACCGCAATCCCCCGAAATACATCCGGTCTTTTCCTGTGAAAAACCAAGAAAAGGTAACGATGCCAATAAAAAAATAATGATCCTCATAAGAAATTTAAAAGTTTTACAAAAGATTATTAATGCAAATTTAGTTTTTTTTCTTATTTTTGTGAAAGTTGCAAATAATTTAAAACTAAATATCATGAGCAAATTTTATGTTTTCACAATGAGTCTGTTTCTGATCCTGTCTGTTCTTACGCTTAATGCACAACAGGTAAGTTTTACGGCGAATCAGACTACAGGATGTACGCCATTGACGGTTCAGTTCACCAACACCAGTACAATTGACACTACGGGTGTACATTTTTACTGGGACACCTGGGACGGATCGCCGCAGTACCAGGGGTATAATTATACCCATACATTCGTTAACTCGGGGAATATAAGGGTTGGTGTATATGCATATGGCCCGAGTGGTCATATGGGAGATTATTCCATGTGGATTGATGTCCGCGGAGCTTCTTCTGCTTTTTATACCAACACCGGGCCCAACGTATGCCCCGGACAGGAAGTAAGTTTCTGGACGAATGATATGCATAACCAGTTAAAATGGAACTTTGGAACAGGCAATCCCGCTGATACTTCGGACTGGAACTGGACGAATTTCACATATTACAGTGCCGGTGACTACATTGTGACTCTTATTGAATGGACAGATTGTGGTATCGATACTATTACACAAACAATTCATGTTTCTGATTTTGCTATTCCCGCTGTAAATATAAACTCAAACGGCGGTTTTAATTTATGTCCCGGAGACCTGATCCACTTTTATGATCAGAACCCGGCAGCTTCGTACATCTGGGATTTCGGCGATGATAATTATTCGGCTGTTTCTCAACCGTTACATGAATATGCCGATACCGGAGACTACCAGGTTGTTCTGATTGTTACCAATATGTGCGGAAATTCGAATTCAGATACCACAACCGTTAGTATAAATGAAAATCAACCAGCTAATGCAGGATTCAATACCAGCTATAATCAGCCTTGCCCCGGACAATCGGTTCAGTTCTATTCGTGGTCACCGGGAACATGTTTGTGGAATTTTGGTGATAGCACAACATCCACCGAAACGTATCCAACTCATTCTTATACTGACACCGGGTATTATAATGTTCAGTTGATTGTTACAAATGGTTGCGGATATTCCGATACTGCTTTCCAGTCAATACATGTACAATACGATCCCGGCAACTACCTTAGTGCAAGTATATATTTCGAGAATTTTGAAAACTGGCAGGATACAATGCAGGTTGACACATTGACGTTCTGTCCCGGCACAAATGTGATGTTCAGGTGTGATAACAGCGGCGGTTACAGTGATGTCCTTTATTTCTGGGATTTTGGTGATGGTGATACATCTGATTTGCAGGATCCTTCTCATATTTTCAATTCAACCGGCTTAAACACTGTAATGCTCATCGTTTCGACCTTATGCGGTGACAGAGATACAGTTTATAAATATATAATCGTAGATCCTTCTATACAGCCTCTTTCTCATCTGAACATATACCCTTCTACTATCATAATTCCCCTCATTATAGAAATAAATCGTTTCG
>CAZEWB010000458.1:0-3900 GCA_964515655.1 uncultured Bacteroidales bacterium | reverse complement strand
TGTGTTGGGTGTGTTTGGTTTTGCAATGTTCCAGAAGGGATTCTGCCTTGGCTTGCAGAAGGAGCATAACCAGAAGATCATACTGCTTAATCAGATAGTTAACGATTACCCCCGCTCCAATTATGTAGATGATGCTCTTCTGGAGATCGGTAACAGTTATTTTGTAATTGAAGAGAATGATATGGCAATCAATTCATATCAGAAACTTATCAGTGATTTTCCCGAAAGTTCTCTTGTGCCCCGCGCATACCTGCAGATAGGTCTTGTTTATTACAATACCGACAAGAACCAGCAGGCTATGGAATCACTTAAAAAGGTGGTTGAAAGTTATCCGAATACAGTTGAATCGAAAGAAGCGCTGGCGTCATTAAAGAATGTGTATCTTGAACTCAACCTGGTTGATGAGTACTTCGCATATCTTAAGGAAAAGGGCGGCAAGATCGATATCAGCCTCACCGAGCAGGACAGCCTGAATTATACGGCCGCTTATAAGGTGTACATGAGCGCCGATTATAACAAAGCGTCCGAACTTTTCTTTAAGTATGTTGACAAGTACAAGGAATCGGGCATTTTTTATGTTAATGCAAGTTATTATCTGGCCGAATGTTATAACCAGTTAAGTCAGCGCGACAAGTCAATGGATCATTACAAAAATGTTATCTCCAAACAGTCAACAGAGTTTACCGAACCGTCGCTTGTGCAGATCTCCGACTGGAATTACATGAAGGGAAATTATCAGGAGGCCGCGGATTATTATACAAAACTCGACCAGGTGGCGCAGTATGACAATAACAGGATGATGGCCAGGGCCGGGCGCATGCACTCATATTACAAATTGAATAATTTGCCCGAAGCAAGGAAGGCTGCCATAAGCCTGTTATCTGCAGGAAAGATTCCCGATGAACTTTACCGTGAAGCGCATTTTATAATCGGCAAAGATGCCTTTGCTAACAACAGCCTGGAAGAAGCAGCAGATGAATTCAACCTTATTTCAGGTGAATGTAAAACTATCGAACAGGCCGAAGCAAAGTATCTCGTTGCTCTCATTTATTTCAGACAGACCCAGCCGGAACTTGCCGAAAAAGAGATATTCGACTTTGTGAAAAAGAACACCCCGCACCAGTACTGGCTTGCCAAGGCATTCATTCTGCTTGCCGACATCTACCTGCAGCGCAACGACAGCTACCAGGCAAAAGCAACACTGCAAAGCGTTCTCGACAACTACAAGAACAAGACAGATGGCATTCACGACGAGGCTATGCAAAAACTTAAAGCCATTGCCGATGCGGAGGGAAAATTAGAAAATGAACAGAATGAAGTTCCCCAAATGGAAATTAACCTTGATAACAGCAAAAATGAATAATATGAAAGTAGGAATATCAATAGCAGTAATTCTGACCCTGCTTCCCTTCATTGCGGATTCCCAGAACAATATAAATCAGGAAGTGCACGTTGTGAGAGCATACGAGCCTTCGGTTTCCGATGCATATAAGATCAGCATTATGCCGGAGATCGCAGACACACTGCCGGTTATCACAAAGTTTAATTACTCGATAGAACCCGAAATGCCGCAGGTGAAGTTCGAGCCGGATCTAATACCACCGGCAAAAGTCACAGGTGAGCCATTGCAGCCTCTCCATCACACTTATCTTAAACTAGCCGGAGGGAACTACACTTCATTCCTTGGTGAAGCGGGTTTTAATGTTTTAAGGAACAAGGATTATTCAGCAGCATTTTTTTATAAACACCAGTCGTCAATTTCCAAAATAAAACTCGCTAACGAATACAAATCGCCGACTTCATATTCTGAGAACGGTTTCTTTATGGGCGGCGAAAAATTCCTTGATGCAAAGTCGCTGTACGGAAACGCGTGGTTTAACCGGGATGTTTATCACTTTTACGGCTTTAATCCCTATTTCAGCGGTAATGCTTTTCTCGATTCTGTTCTGAATGATGATAATACCCGTCAGCGTTTCCTTAATATAGGGACAAAGATCGGTTACAAATCCTATTTCCCCGATTCAACTCGTCTGAATTACGATTTTTCGCTGGGATATAATTTTTTCGAAGATATTAAGGAAAATTTTCAGAACCATATCATTGCAGACCTTGCGCTCACAAATTTTTATAAAAAAGAATACCTGGGACTTAATGTTAACGTGAATTTTTTTAATCACGTTTCGCAGTTCGATACTATCAACAACGGCATAGTACGCCTTAATCCCCACGTAAGATTTTTCGGCGACCGCTGGCGTATCGAAACTGGCATTTATCTTGATATTGATGCATACAGCGATTCTCTTTTGTATCATTATTTCCCGAATGTTTTTCTGCAATACAATGTTATCGAGGATCTGTTCATCCCGTATTTCGGATTCAGCGGCGGTCTGCAGGCCAACGACATCAGCACGGTCTCAAATATTAATCCGTTCATTATTCCCGGCCTTCATGTAAATAATACCAATAATCTGGTTGAACTGAAAGCAGGATTCAAGGGCCGGTTCAGCAGGACGATCTCTTTCAATTTATCCGGAAAATATGCCGTTTACGAAGGGATGTATTTCTTCCTGCCCGACAGTAACGGTATCGAAAACAACTTCAATGTGGTGTACGATGATGTTGAACTTATGCAGTTCCGCGGCGAGTTCGCTCTTAAAAAATCAGAAAAGATAAATGTATTCCTTACTGCAAATTATTATCACTGGGAGACCGACAGCCAGCGTTATGCGTGGCATAAGCCCATCTACGATGCAACGCTTGCATTCAAATACAATCTTAAGGACAAAATAATTGCCGGACTTGATGTGTATAATCAAAGCGAAACAAGGTCGATATTATGGCATAATGAATACAATGTAATAAATCCCGAAGCAATAATGGTAAAGAGTTTTGTTGATATTTCGTTGAATTTCGAATACCGTTATACAAAATATCTGTCATTCTACCTGCAGGCAAATAATGTAATGCACAGAAAGAATTACTATTGGTCATCATACCCCACGCAGCGCTTCAATGCACTGGTGGGAGCGTCTTACGTGTTCTAGGTGAGGTTGGTTAATACAGCGGTGCGGTGTGCGGTTGCACTGCACCGCTTATTATTTTGTATACCTGAAACGGGGTAAATTGTTACATTTTTGTTAATGGTTTATGGGTTGGGCGGCTGGTTTGGTTGAAAGTCGCTGGTCTGTTGTCAACCCCCATAAACTACAACCCATTGACCAGACCAGTTGCTCAACCTTTTAACCTATAACCCGATTATTTCAATCGATGATGAAATTTATCCCGTTTACAGTATAACAGATATTCATATTCCCGGGTTTGCCATTTCTTATTGTTTCTTTAAGATGAGCAGACTCATTTCTTCCACCATTTCCTCATTACTCATTTCACGCGAAAGCCACTGAATTTTCACTCCTTTTTTCTCCATACTCCTGAAAAAGGTCATCTGCCTTTTTGCAAACTGATGAATGGCGATCTCAAGTTTCCTGAAGAACTCTTTCCTGTCGTACATCCCGCGCAAATACTCCGAAACGTATTTATATTCCAGGCCGTAGAATTCAAGGTCGTCATGATCGACACCTTCTGCAAGCAGGTTTTCGACCTCAGGAATCAGACCCTCATCCACCCTTTTTATAAGACGTTCGGAAATCCTTTTACGACGTACCTCCCTGCTGCAGTCAATGCCAAATACTTTTGCTGAGATGTCAGGGTATGGTTTCGAAAGATGTTTGTGCTTTTCCTGGTAAACGGCAATTTCAATAGCTCTCACTGCCCTGTTAACTGTACCCAGGTCGGTTACATTATGCAGTGTAATATATGTTGCCGACCTGGGTACAGTTAACAGGGCAGTGAGAGCTATTGAAATTGCCGTTCACCACACACCCAAACACACCCAACACA
>CAZEWB010000457.1:0-3901 GCA_964515655.1 uncultured Bacteroidales bacterium | reverse complement strand
TCAGAGTGACGGGAAAATAATAATAGGCGGAGATTTTACTTCGTATAACGGAGTGACCATTGCCCGAATTGCGCGGATGAATGCAGATGGCAGTATTGATAATACTTTCAATCCCGGAACCGGTGCAAATGCTATCGTCTATGCAATTGCTCTGCAAAGTGACGGAAAGGTGCTGATAGGTGGCGATTTTACATCCTTCAACGGAACTTCACGCAATAACATTGCCCGGCTTAATGCTGACGGAAGTCTTGATAATACTTTTAATCCCGGTACCGGAGCCAATGCATCAATATATTCAATACTGATCCAGAGTGACGGTAAAATTATTGCAGGAGGGAACTTTACTACCTATAACGGGACATCCAGAAACCGCATCACCCGTATCAATGCAGATGGCAGCATTGATAATACTTTTAACGTCGGAACGGGTACAAATGTCTTAATATACTCAATGGCGCTGCAGAGCGACGGAAAGGTAATTGTCGGCGGAAATTTCACTTCATATAACGGAACCGCAAGGAACCGTATCGCCCGCCTTAATGCTGACGGCAGTCTTGATAACACTTTCAATGTGGGAACCGGAGCCGGCGCTTATATCCTTTCTATAGCAATTCAGACCGACGGCAAAGTGATAATCGGCGGCAGTTTTATTACATATAATGGCACAACGATATACCGTATCGCCCGCCTGAATTCCGACGGAGGTCTTGATAATACTTTCAGTACCGGTCTGGGTTTTAACAACGACGTAAGGACAATAGGGATCCAAAGCGACGGAAGGGTTTTTTGCGGTGGTAATTTTACTACATACAACGGAGCTGCAAAAGCAGGAGTTACCCGTCTTAACTCTGATGGCAGCCTGAATACTGCATTCAGCACCGGCGCCGGAACAAATAATATAGTTAGAACATCTGCAATACAGAGCGATAAAAAAATACTTATTGGCGGGGACTTTATAAGTTACAGGGGAGTGGGCAGAAACAGGCTCGCAAGGATCTATAATTGTGCCGACACGTATAGTTCAATTTCTGTTACTGAATGCGACAGTTATACGGCTCCCGACGGAACTGTTCATACTACATCCGGTATCAAGACCGCAATAATTCCCAATGCTGCATTATGCGACAGCGTAATTACAATTGATCTGACAATTAAGAACAGTACTTCTAGTTCAATAACTGTTTCTGCCTGTAACACATACACTGCGCCCGACGGAGCAGTGTATACCACGTCTGGTGTAAAAACAGCTATTATTCCGAATTCTGTTGGATGCGACAGTGTGATCACAATTAATCTCACTATAAATACAAATACAGCAAGTACTATTTCAGTATCGGCATGCGACAGTTATACCGCACCGGACGGAACTGTTTATACAATCTCCGGAGTAAAGACAGCAGTAATTAATAATGCTGCCGGATGTGACAGTACAATTACAATAAACCTTACTGTAAAAGCAAGTACTACAAGTTCCATTTCGGTTACAGATTGCGATAGTTATACAGCGCCCGACGGACAGGTTTATACAACTTCAGGAATTAAAACAGCTGTCATCCCGAATGCTGCAGGATGCGACAGTGCTATTACAATCAATCTTACAATAAAGAACAGCACAACAAACTCTTTTACTGTTTCCCAATGCGACACATATACTGCGCCCGACGCACAGGTTTATACAACGTCAGGAATAAAAACCGCAACGATACCAAATTCTATGGGCTGCGACAGTGTGATAACAATAGATCTGACAATTCTTAACAGTACAACAAGTTCAATTACGGTTAGTGCCTGCGAAACATACACTGCGCCTGACGGGATGATATATACAACTTCCGGAATAAAGACTGCGGTGATTTCAAATTCTGCCGGCTGCGACAGTACTATCACTATTGATCTGACCATTAATACCAGTTCAGTAAGTTCAATTTCAGTAACGGAATGTGACAGTTACACCGCGCCGGACGGGATGGTGTATACAACATCCGGAACAGAAACAGCAGTAATTCCTAATTCTTTCGGATGTGATAGCACAATTACGATCGACCTTACAATTAATTACAGCACTGCAAACTCATTTTCAGTTTCCCAGTGCGACAATTACACTGCACCCGACGGGCAGATATACACTACCTCAGGTATTAAAACAGCCATTCTTACCAATTCGATAGGCTGCGACAGTATAATCACAATTGATCTGACCATTCTGAACAGCACTTCAGCAGCAATTGCCGTAAATTCCTGCGACAGTTACACTGCACCCGACGGTCAGGTCTATTATACTTCCGGCGTCAAGACAGCAGTAATTCCAAATTCTGCCGGCTGCGACAGTACTATTACCATTACTCTTTTTATTCAGCATCCATTTCAGAATGAAAATATATGCATGGTTTCCGTTGATACTGTCCTTTGGAAAAACAAGGTGATATGGGAAAACACAACCGGAGTTGGTACCGGATATCACAACATTTACCGTGAACTACCGTCCCATGTATATGAATTCCTCGGTTCGGTCCAGTACGACAGTCTGGCTGTTTTTATCGACACAAGCAGCGCGCCGGAATTATACGACTCGAAATACAAGATCTCGGTAGTTGATACCTGCGGGAACGAATCTGCTAAAAGTTACTATCATAAAACAATGTTCCTGCACATAAGCGGTATCGGGAGCACAATGGTGCTGAACTGGTCGGAATATAATGACGAAAGCGGGATGTTCATGCCCATGTATTACTATATATACCGCGGCACACAGCCCGACAATATGACATTGATCGATTCGGTAAGCAGCATCTATGCCAATTACCCCGACAGTAATATTTTCGATGCTTATTATTACATGGTAGGCACATTAATGATCCCGTCCTGCAATTCGGTTAATTCCGATACTTCTTACAGCAACTTTGTCTGCAACAACATGCTGGTTGGTGTTTCTTACAATGAAATAATTTCAAGAACTATTACAATTTCGCCAAATCCGATGACCACCACAGCTACGCTCACTATTCCTGATTTCAGTTATCAGTTATCAGTTATCAGTGATCTGTTAACTGTAACTGATATTACCGGTAAAGTCGTTCGCTCCGAGCCCCTCACCCCCTCACGTCATCCTGAATTTATTTCAGGATCTCCCAATGCCCAAATCATCATTGAACGAGGGGAACTTAAGTCTGGGATTTACTTTATCGAAATTAATGCAGGTACAGTCTATCGTGGAAAGATGGTAGTTGAGTAGTTTTATTCCGTAATTTCAAATTTCATATAAGTTTGTCTGATCAAAAAGTTGCATTTGTGACCTGAATCCGGTATTTTTGTGAAACCATATAATCAGATTATGGAGAATGCTTGAACTTTTCGAACATATAAGCGGCTTTGAATGGGACAAGGGTAACATTGAGAAAAATGAAACCAAACATGAGCTATACTGGTGGCTTATTGAAGAAGTTTTCTTTAATGAACCATTGCTTGTATATGAAGACGAAAGACATTCTTTAAATGAAAAAAGATGGTACCTGCTTGGAAAAACCGATAATCAGATTCCTTTAATGGTAGTCTTTACTATCAGGAAAAAACGAATTCGGGTTATCTCAGCACGTAAAATGAACAAAAAAGAAAAAGCACATTATGAAAAATATGAAACTAATACCTAAGTTCAAAACTGAGCTGGAAGAATTTGAATTCTGGAGCAAAGCAGATTCAACACAGTTTATAAACTGGGAAAAGGCAAAGCAGGTAAATTTCCCAAATTTGCAGAAAACTGCCAACAAAATTACGTTGAGCCTTCCGAGCGACTTATTCGAAAAAATAAAAAACCTCGCAAACAAAATCAACGTTCATTTCGAATCGATTCTGAAAATTTATATATTAAAATCATATAAAGATAAAGCTCAAAAATATCATTTCT
>CAZEWB010000456.1:2943-3902 GCA_964515655.1 uncultured Bacteroidales bacterium | reverse complement strand
TGTGTTGGGTGTGTTTGGTGGGACAGGGCGTTTTCCAATGGACGGATTACAACGGTAACGGAATAAAGGAACTTGACGAATTTGAGGTCGCTGCATTTTCAGATCAGGCAACTTATGTGCGGCTATATACGCCAGGAACAGATTATGTAAAGGTTTTTACAAACAAAGTGAGTCAGAATATAGGGCTATACCCTGACAGAATTTGGACTCAAAGTACCGGCGTTCTTAAGATACTTTCGAAATTTTCTAATGTACTTGCATACAGTTTTGATAATAAGACCTCATCCGGAAACTGGGAGGAGAAGATCAATCCCTACGGGACAGGTACAAACGATTCCATGCTTGTTAGTTTTACCAGGAACATAAGAAATGTGCTGTCGTTCAACCGTACGCATCAGGTATTTGGCGCCGATTACCAGATACAGTCACTTGATTCACGGCAGTTGCTGTTGAACGGATTTGATACAAGAAACATTTTTACACATAGTTTAAAGACACGTTGTAATTTCAGCCGGTTCTTTTCTTTACTGGCCGACTTCAGTTTAGGGAAAAAAGATTTTACATCTGAATATTTTTCGGCAAAGAATTATCGCATCGAATTGCAGTCGGTTACCGGGACATTGTCGTACCAACCAAATTCATCTCTAAGAGTGAGCATGATCCCACGGTATTCCGTCAAGGACAATACCGGCGGAACAGAAAAGGCAGAGATCACTGAACTGTCACTTGAATTTCAGCATTCTGTTACCGAAGGCGGAAATATTCTGGTTAAGCTTACTGCAAATGATATAAAATATAACGGAACTGCTGCCTCATCTGTTTCGTACGAAATGCTCGAAGGGCTGGCTGCCGGCACTAATTACCTGTGGACAGCGCAGATAATAAAAAGTCTGAATAAGTCTTTGCAGATGAGCTTAAACTATACAGGGCGCAAAACAGAAACGTCAAAAATAGTTCAT
>CAZEWB010000456.1:0-2933 GCA_964515655.1 uncultured Bacteroidales bacterium | reverse complement strand
ACAGGAACTGTGGAGTTCAGGGCGTTTTTCTGATTGTACATACAACTAATTCTGCTACTGAAATACAGGTTGAGGTCAAGGCAAAGGTCGAGGCTAAGGCTGAGGAAGTTGTCCCTGCTGCTACTGCCGCCGCCACTGCTACTGCTACTGCTACTGCTACTGCTGCTGCTACTGCTACTGCTGCTGCTGCTGCCACCCATCCTGCCACTAAATCTCAAAATCACTAAATTCCACTAAAGAATATTTTTAATAATTCGTGCAATTCGTGTCTAAAAAGGATTTGTGTTATTTCGTGTTTTCGTATTATAGTGGCAAAAGAACTGCTGCTGCCGCTGCTGTATTCCTACATTTCCCTCTTCTTCTCAAACTTCTTTATCATCTCATCTATCTTGCCGCCGATGGTTATATGAACGTAGTCGTAGTAATTGATTAGGTCAAGGGCTTCTTTAGTCAGTTCGAGTTTTCCTCCTCCGCCTTTGCCACCTCTCAGTGGATTCGAAAGTTTGTATCCCAGTCTTTTTTCTATCCTTTTCAGGTTGTTCCATGTGGTGCGGTAGGTCCAGTTCATTTCCCCGGCAGCCTGTTTTAAGCAGCCATGTTCCTTAAGCCGCTTAAGCAGCTGGATTTTGCCTTCGCCTAGTAATGCTGTGGCTTCTTCATTCTCGAACCATATCTTATAGCGGATCTTAAGATTGTTGCTTTTGCCTTTCATCAGGTTTATTTTTTACAAATGTAAATAAAAGATCATTTGCTGAACTGGTAATGCAGGTTTATAAAAATTGTCCTTCCCGGTGATAAGTTGTAATTGTAATCAAGGTAAGGTTTGTCAAGGATGTCGTGAACAGTGAGAGAAAGTGCAAAGTTTTTATAATACCCGGTACCGATCTTTAAATTCCACAAGTCGAATGCGGGACTGAAAAGAGTGTTCTCGTCGTTTGCCCAGCGTTTATCAACAAATGAATATTGCAATGTTATATAACCGTATTTCTTTTCGAAAGTGACAAAAGCATTGAAAATGTTCGCGGGAACCTCCATTATGAATTTGCCGGTAATGTCGTTTGCCTGATACTGAGAGCCGGAAAAATCAGATATGATGGAGTGGGAATAAGTATAATTTGCAATGAAGGTCAATGATTTTACGGGATTATAAATTGCAGATATCTCCACGCCACTGATATCAGCGCAGGCTATGTTATCGCGGATAAGTACTGCTTTTTCAGTGTTGCCTCCCGTGTCTACGCTGTCGCCGGTGAAGACAAAATACTGGAAATCGCTTCCTAATGAATACCATGCCGAAGTTCTTATCGTCAGATTCTTAAAATCGATAAGGTCGAGGCCTGCTTCGATGTTATCAAGTTTTTCAGGAAGAAGTTTCGGGTTGGCGATCTTAAACCCTTTAGTGATGCTTCTGTTAGTGCACATGTCGTCGAGCATGGGGGGACGGAACCCGTGCGAATATGAGACATAAGCAGACAACCGGCTGTTGATAATATAGCGAAGTCCGGCTTTGGGACTTAATGATGTCCATCTGTTATCCGAAAAACCTACAGGATAATTGTTGATGAACTCAGATGCCTGCGAAGGTGTTTCAACTACAAAACTGCCGTTGCTGAATTCAGCATAATCGAAGCGAATACCGGCGCTAAAGAATAATTTATTTTTGATGAACGGCCTGTCGTAATTCACAAAAGCTGCTGCCTGTGCCATGCTGCCTTTTTTATGGAAGACGTCGGTAGAGGTGTAGTAAATTTCACGTGAGTCAACATAACCGTAACGAAAATCGCAGCCTGTTATCAGTACATTCTTACCGCCAAACCTTGTTTTTTTCGAAACGTTTGCGCCGAAATCAGTACGTGGTGAAACGATATCGTAAAGCTTATATTTTCCTGTTTTCTGACTTACAGTTTCGTTCTGTCTGAAATACTCTTCCTTCTGGAAATAGCCCAGCGCGAGCCACTCGTTGCCATTGTTCCTGTAACGGTATTTTACCTGCCCGAAGTGAGTGCTGAATTTATTGTAACTCCCTAGTTCTTCATTAACTATTACACCGTCACTGCGCATATCGTCCCAGTAACTGTAAGTGACACCAAAAGATTTTTTTCCTGTATTGAATCCTGTTTGAGCAGTAATGCCATATTCGCCAATAAACAAAGTCGTATCGTATGCTGTTTTCAGGCTGTCGGGATTCATGAAATATCCCTGCCCTTTCCTGTAAAAATTATTTAAGATAAGGTACCAATTTCTTTTTCCGATAGGAATTTTTGCTGCGATAGTATTTTTAATTTCGTAAGTGTTGTATGTCCCGTAGCCGGCATTCAACCTGAATCTGAAATTGTACGGAAGCGAGTCGGGGGGCAGGATATTTATTACTCCGGCAAAGGCATTTCCTCCATATATCGTAGAGGACGGGCCTTTAACAATTTCAACTTTGTCAATAAAGTCAGGGTCTATCCTGTTCCAGTTTATACCGCCACCATCGGCTTTGTTCAAAGGGGCTCCGTCATACAGAACAAGGACACGGGCTGTACTGTTCATGCCTCTCATAGTTACACCGGAGTTACGTGAATATATGCCTTCGTGCCTGTCGTTATAAATACCGGATGCCATAAATAATATCTCATCTGCATTCTGTGCGGCAAAGTGTGTAATTTTGCAATTATCGATCTGGTCAATACGCTGGGGAATTTCGTTAATGTTCTTTTCGTGACGGTCGGCCGAAACAACCACTGTTTTTAATCTGTGAACGGTACGAAAAAGAAAAATAGTGTCAGGTTTAACATATGTAAATACCGTGTCGCGATAACCGACAGACGATATCCTGAGTTCAACAGGACCTCCTTTACCGAAATTATAAATGCTGAAATCACCATCAGTTCCTGTAACCGTTCCCTGTGTTTTACCGGTGATAATGACATTTACATCCTTTAACGACT
>CAZEWB010000455.1:0-3903 GCA_964515655.1 uncultured Bacteroidales bacterium | reverse complement strand
CCATTGACTATTGACTTTTTAAAGAACCAGTTGCCCAACCCATCAACTTTATACCTGAATAGATACTGTATTTCGGGGTTTGTCTGCTTTACTCCCGAAGGATATATCGCAGATATAACTATTAATTCAACGCAATGTGCTGGCTGACATATCATAAAAATATTGCAACTTTTTTTTAAAAATAAAAATTTTGGCAGAATAAAATATTTTTATACTTTCGCAAAACTTTTGAAAAACTATAGTTAAATATTTAATCATTAACTGATATGTATTGGACACTAGAACTGGCATCGAAACTTGAGGATGCTCCCTGGCCTGCGACAAAGGAAGAACTGATCGATTTTGCGATCCGCTCCGGTGCCCCTATGGAGGTTATCGAAAACCTTCAGGAACTGGAAGATGAAGATGAAATTTACGAAAGTATCGAAGACATCTGGCCCGATTACCCCAGTAAAGAAGACTTTTTGTTTAACGAAGATGAATATTAATGATAATCCCGCCCAGGCGGGATTTTTTATATTAACTTGCCTTGTCAAAATAAAAAATGCGTAACATCACATTTTAATCAAGGCCTTAAATGAAAGTAGCCGATATCCTTAATAAACAAACAAAAACACTGGTGTCTTTCGAGATACTTCCTCCCCTTAAAGGAAATAGTATCGAAAGTATTTACGCTGCCGTTGAACCTCTGCTGTCATTTAAACCGCCATACATAAATGTAACTTATCACAGGGAAGAAGTGGTCTACAACCGGCACCCTTCGGGTTTACTCGAAAAAAGGGTGGTGCGTAAACGTCCCGGCACTGTTGCCATTTCTGCTGCATTACAGTTCCGCTTTGGGATAGAAGTGGTTCCGCATATCATCTGCGGAGGCTTTAGCTGCGAGGAAACAGAAAACGCGCTTATTGAACTGAATTTTCTGGGGATACATAACGTCCTTGCGGTCCGCGGAGATGCAGATAAAACCACCAATATGTTTGTTCCCGAAGAGAACGGGCATGCCCATTCTACAGATCTTGTAAAACAGATCACCGACATGAACCACGGTAAGTACCTTGACGAAGAACTTGAGAATCACAACTGCACATCTTTTTCCGTAGGTGTGGCCGGTTATCCCGAAAAACATACCGAAGCACCCAACATGAGGTCCGACCTTCAATTCCTGAAACAGAAGATCGACGCCGGAGCTGAATATATTGTAACACAAATGTTCTACGACAACAGTCATTACTTTCAGTTCGTCGAACAATGCCGTGCAATAGGAATAACAGTACCCATTGTCCCGGGTCTTAAACCTGTTTCAATCTTAAATCACCTCAACGTAATTCCCCGGACATTTCATGTTGATATTCCCGAGATACTCGAAAAAGAGATCCAGAAATGCAATTCAAATGACGAAGTTCGTCAGGTCGGAATTGAATGGACAACAATGCAGGCAAAAGAACTGATAAAAGCGGGAGTTCCTGTCATTCACTTTTATACAATGGGTAAGTCAGATAATATCGAAAAAATCTGCAGGAATGTTTTTTAATTGACATCATAACATAACTCCCTGATAAGAAAAGAAATGTCATGGTATTCGAATTGAATCCGGTGTAGCGAAACAGTTTGCTGATAATTCAGGCATTGTATTTATATTAATATTTACTATAATTGTAAAAAATATTTTATAACTGTTACTTACCCTTAATAACATGGCAGAAGGAAAATTTCATTCAGCAATTCTTGTTGAGATCAAAAAAGGAAAGCGCTGTATAACAGCATGGGACGAAACATTTGCTTCAATTGCAGGATTGTCTGAAAGCAGTGTGGATGTCGTAATTGACGATATTGGCGCTGATGTTCTTCGAGCTGCAATTAATGAAACTTTAGACAAAAATACGAGTTCATTTACATTAAATGGTAAAAAGTTCTCTGTTGAATCCCGCAATATGGGGAAGGAAAAGTTTCTGCTCACAATACATAACAACGGAATGTTGGCAGAAAATAAGCAATGGCAGAACGAACTTGATATTCTTAAACTTCTTTCGGAAAAAACCAATGACGGACTGTGGCTGATGGATAAAAATCTGAAAACTGTTTACATGAGCCCGGCCATCGAAATGCACATGGGATACAAACCGGATGAATATATTGCAATGTCGGTCGCTGAACGGTTACCGCCGGAAGCTATTCTTATTTATCAGGAAAAGTACAAGCAACTGCTAATGCTATTTAAAAATGACCCCCTGAACGATTCAATAATATTCGAACTCCCGCATAAACATAAAAACGGGTCAATTAAGTGGGGTGAGGTAAGCGTCAGAATAATACAGGGAGAAAATCATTCTATCGAAGGCTTTGCAGGAGTTACCAGAAATGTGGATGAAAAGCACCGTCTTCAGGAAAAACTGAATGAAAGTGAAATGATGTTCAGGGAACTTGCAGAGCATACTCCTACGGCTATCTTTATTTATCAGGGTCCTGCTTTTGTATATGCCAACCCCGGTACAGAAAGGATCACAGGATATTCGCATGACGATCTGATGAAGATGAATTTTTGGGATCTTATTGCACCTGAGCATCGTGAAATGGTCAAGCAAAGAGGATTACAACGTCAGCAGGGCGAAGAAATTGAGAACCGTTATGAGTTCAAGATTTTAACGAAAACAGGTGAAACGAAATGGGTGGATTTTGCAGGATCTCTGATACAGTTTAAAGGAAAACCCGCAGCAGTAGGTAGTGCATTTGATATTACAAAGATCAAGGATGTAGAATCGGAGATACGGAAAAGCGAAGAAGAATATCGCCGGCTGAACAAAGAACTTCAGCAATCAATTGAAAAAGCAAGAGAAAGCGACAAACTCAAATCGGCTTTTATTGCAAATATGAGCCATGAGATCAGAACTCCTTTGAATGCTATTATGGGGTTTTCGGAAATGCTGACAAAAAAAGAATTGTCACGGGAAAAGATAAACAAATATTCTACAGTGATAAACAACAGCGGAAATCATTTGCTGAGCCTGGTGAGCGATATTATCGACATTTCGAAAATAGAAACCGGGCAAATGGATATTTCTTTTGATGCTATCAATCTGAATTTACTTTTCAATGAAACATACTCGTTCTTTGAGCAGATGGCACGCGAAAAATCACTTGTGTTTAAACTGGACATTCCTGTTGAAGAATATAATATCATAAGCGACAGGACTAAGTTGCAGCAGATATTAAACAATCTGATAAGTAACTCTATTAAGTTTACCGAATTCGGTGAAGTTCGTTTTGGTTTCAGAATCAACGACAACATCCTAAATGTTTATGTGTCGGATACAGGTATCGGTATTTCGAAAAATAATATTTCTGTAATGTTCGAAAGATTCAGACAGCTTGAGAACGGCCAGGGAAAGAAATATCCCGGAACCGGGCTTGGACTGGCAATAGTAAAAGGACTCACGGAATTGCTTAAAGGAAGTATTGAAGTTGAATCAGAATTAGACAAAGGAACAAAATTCAATCTTTGTTTTAAAGTTGAGTTTTCCGAAGACAATTCAGATAAAACGAAAAGTGTTATCAGTAAATCTTCAATATATTCATTCGGTGGCTTTAAAATTCTTATTGCAGAAGACGAAATGATAAGCAGATTATTATTTGCCGAAATTCTGCAGCCTACAGGTATAGAAATTATTGAAGCTGAAGACGGTAGGGAGGCATTCGATGCATATAGCAGCAGTAAACCGGATATCGTTATACTAGACCTTGGTCTTCCGAAAATGGACGGAATACAGGTATGCCGCGAGATACGCAAAAATGATAATGTAACTCCGGTAATAGCATGCTCAGCCTATGCATACAATACCGACAAAGAAAAAGCATACAAAGCCGGATGTAATGGCTTTTACACAAAAAACCAAACACACCCAACAC
>CAZEWB010000454.1:3603-3904 GCA_964515655.1 uncultured Bacteroidales bacterium | reverse complement strand
CTGAAAGTTTTTCGATGGTTGCATGATTGCGGGAAATGTAGCTGCTCATATCTGACTTAATTTTTAAATCAATACATACTTTATAATCTTCCCTGCCCATGGTAAGCAATCCCCTTGCATGATTTTTTAAAAGCTCGCTTATGTTATAGATTCTTCCATGCTGTTCGCCCTGCATTATTTCAAAAGCAATATCATCGGATGATTCCAGATAATAGTCGCTTTTCTGTGGTACCGAACAGCATGGAAGAATCTATAACATAAGCGAGCTTTTAAAAAACAACCCCCAAACACACCCAACACA
>CAZEWB010000454.1:0-3593 GCA_964515655.1 uncultured Bacteroidales bacterium | reverse complement strand
TTCAGAATGTTTCTGAGATTTTGGATATACTTGATGTTTCGGTACCACAGAAAAGCGACTATATCCAAAATCTCAGAAACATTCTGAAATCGTTTTTTGTAATCAGTTTTTAGGCATTTCTCAACAATTTCAACCCATTTCTCCGAGGCTACTTTTTTCAATAAATAATTATTGATCATTTTTTCGTTCCTAACATTCTTACAATAGTCAGCAACATCGCTGTCGGAATTTATTTCTCCAAAAGGGTACCTTAGAGTAAATAATTCAAAGATAGTTGCTCCGAACGAAAAAATATCAGTTGTATCCAGTATCGTTGCTTTATTATTCGGGGCTGCCATTTGTTCAGAAGGCATATAAGGGATGGTTCCGAAAAACGTTTTTTTTGCTTTTCCCTTCGCATCGAATGACAACCGAAAGTTTCTGTGACCAGCTATTCCGAAATCAGTGAGGAGCGCTTTCCCGGTTTTTCCGATCAGTACATTATCCGGTTTTAAATCACGGTGTACTTTTCCATTTGTATGTAAAGCAGAAAGCCCCAGTAATATGTCCCTTGCGTAATTATTTATATTGTTAACGGACATATTCCCGTGCATTTTTGCTCTTAAATCTCCGCAGGGCTGATATTCCATCACAATGTAAGGATTACCGTATGTGCTTCCGGTTGCCAGTGTGGATACAAGATAATCGCTTTTAATTCTACCTGTTTCGTATTCGAGGTCAAACCGCTGGACTATATCTTTTCTATCATCATCAGAAGGAATGCTCCAGAGCTTGAGCAATTTCAAAGCATAAATTTCCTTTCCGGCAGATACTTTACAAACTGTTCCGAAACTGCCCTCTCCCAATATTCTTTCAACTGTATAAACGTCTATTCTATCTCCAGACTGAGGTACATAACGCTGAGGTATTTCATTATACAATGTCATCAGCAAAAGCTATTCTATAATTAACAGTCAAATTCGAATAAACGGTCACCTAATAATATTATATCACCTTTTTTGAGATCATGGGGTTTGGAAATCTGGACGTATGTTGTTTTAAATTCACTCGTATCAACAATAAGCCATCTACCGTTTTCATTTTTTAGCATTGCCTGGGATTTGCCTGAAATGTTCATGTTACCCGGCTCGGTATTTTCCCTTTTTAGTATAATATCTGTTGGTTCTTCTTCTGCATCAGTCCAGGGATTTCTTGTTTTTTGTCCAACCGGTTTTGCAGAGAATTTTAGTGCAGGTAATTTTTTTTCTCCCTGTTTAAGAATCGGTTTTAACGAACAGGAATAAGATTTTTTACCTTGTGGAATGATTTCATTATGTGTAGGTTCTTGTTCTATTTCGCTAATCTCTTTTTTACAATTTATGCATATTTCAGCATCTGCTGCATTGGGGTAATTACAGTGGGGACAGATTATTTCATCTTTAATGTTCTGAACGGGTTTTCGGGGAGGCGGAACTTTTTCGGGGTTGTCAATATAACCGCCCGAAACGCCCTTTCCCATCTGTGTTTTCTTGGCAGCCGGCTTATCAATGGAGGGCTTTTCTTCTTTAAGAGGTTCTGTTTCAGCAAAATTTTTGCCAAATGAAAGGGGGCTGTGGCACTCCATACATTCTTTAGCATTAACAGGGTTCTGAAACCCGCATTTATTGCATCTGGTACTCATATTATTATTTGTTAAATTGTTATCATCTAATTCCAGTCACAAATGTAGCTTATTTATTTGCAAATATAGAAAAAAAATTAAATAATAAAAACCCTTTTTTAATTCGATTATACTATGGACAGTCCTGGACACAATTACCTTGTTTATCAATATAATACCATTTGCCGCTCTTTTCTACATATGCCTTTCCTCCACTAAAACTGTAACAATCTTCATATTCATCTTTTATTACCATTCTACCTATTTTATCAATAAAGCCCCAACGATATACTGTTTTTACAGCAGCAAACCCTTCGCTAAAAGACTTAGCATCGTAAAATTTAAAAGGAATGATTTCAGATTCATATTTATCTATAAAACCCCATTTCCCACCCTTTTTTGCTGCAGCTAGTTCTTCCTGGATGGATATTAGTTCATCATATTTGAAAGAGATCACAGTTTCACTATTATAATTAATCATTCCCCATTTTGTGTCCTTTTTAACACAAAGGTATTTATGGTTATGTTCCCCAAGGTAATCGTAAATGAAAGGTATCACTATTTTTCCTTTTGTCGTAAGACATCCCCATTTATCCTGGTTGTTTTGAGCTGCTACTGTGTCTTCTTCTGTATAAGTGAATCTATCCATAGTTTTATAAATAAATGGAACAATTTCTTGGTTTTCAGTATTAATTATTCCGTATTTACAAAGGTCGCTTTGAGCAACTGAATTGTATCCCAATCTTAGAAAGTAGCCAAGATATTTGTATTTTACAGGTATTTTCTCATTTCCGTTTCGGTCGAACAACCCATATTTTTCATTCAACTCGACCATTATATAACGAGGTCCTGTGCTCACATCATCGTATTTTGGCGGGATAATTTCCTTTCCATGTTTATCGACGTAACCGAACTTTCCATTTTTCTTCACCCGGCACAATTCATCAGAAAAACCATCAACTTGTTCATAGGCAGATTCGTTTATTACATTATTCCCCAACCAATTAATAGAAATAAATTTTCCATTCTTTTTTACAAAAGCTACATTTTCATTAAAATCCTGAGCTTCTTCATAAATCAAAGGGACAATTTCATTCCCATACATATCTATATAACCGAATTTCCCATTTCCACCAACTATGCATTTCCCTTCAGAAAAATAGTAAATAGATGTATACTTATTAGGTGCAACAATCTCTATATTGTTTTTTAAAAGACCGAAATAACCTCCCATAGTCACCCTCCGAAAATCATGAGAGTAAAAATAATTAGCGATATAGTCATATTTTATTGGGATAATTATTGCGCCGTCAGTATTAATTATTCCATACTTTCCATTTCCTTCAACTAAATAATAATTAGATGACGAACAATCAATGGTGATATTATCATATTTTAATGGTACGTGGAATTCATTTTTTCTGTCAATTACTCCATAATATACCTTACCTGTCTGATTATTTTTAGACACGATAGCATAACCCTTTTGATTGAAATCTTCTGCATACTTATACTCGGGATGAATGGCTTCATTGAAATATTTATCAAGAAATCCGTATTCCCCATTTTTTCTTACCCTGAACATGTCACCTGAAGGTCTTCCGACAAAATCATAATCCAGTTTTATTTCCACCTCGTTCCCTATGCTGTCAATAAAATTATACTTTTTCCCAATTTGGATCCATGCCAGATTCATATTATACTTTTCAAAGTACCTGAAATTGTCTGCATCGTCATATTTATTATTGATTATAGTTTTTCCGGTCTTATCAATATAACCGAACTTTCCGTCTGATTTCACGGCTGCAAGTCCGTTACTGAACTGCAGAGCGGAATCGTAGATTAATGGGATTACCAGTTTCCCGGTATCGTTAATAAAACCGTACTTCCCGTGAATAAATGGCATTTCCTTATTCAGTGAGTCCAAAAACACACCAAACACACCCAACACAAC
>CAZEWB010000453.1:0-3907 GCA_964515655.1 uncultured Bacteroidales bacterium | reverse complement strand
TGTGTTGGGTGTGTTTGGGTTTGGGTGTCTCAAAAGAAATAATTGTGTGTATAAAAGACGGGACGCTCCTGTATATTTATTCGGGAAAGTGAGCGCGCTGGCATGACCGGGCGACTCCGCGGGCATGTGCGTGGCGTCACCCGGCCAATAGCGGGGGTCTCGGCCTCATTTTCATAATCATTATCTTAATCCTTGTCTTAATCCTTGTCTCGACCTCAACCTTAACCTCACCCTTGAAATTTGGACTAAAACTAAGACTATGATTAAGATTAGGAAATGGCATGTTGCTTACGCTAAAGGTTTGGGGAGGGCATGCGAGTAGCGTCACCCGGCCGGTAACGTGGGCAATGGCCAATATTATGTTAAAGTTTAGCCGGTCGATAATGATTTTTAAATAATAAATGTTAAAAATTTTGTCATGATAAATATATATAGTAATATTGGTAATTAAATACTGAAATAAATTATATGAAACGACAAATTGTAAACATTGATGAAAGCAAATGTAACGGCTGCGGCCTGTGTGTTCCTAATTGCGCCGAAGGGGCGCTACAGATGATAGACGGTAAGGCCCGTCTTGTAAGTGATCTTATGTGCGACGGCCTTGGCGCTTGCCTGGGGCATTGTCCCGAAGGTGCAATAACGATAGAGGAGAGGGAAGCCGAACCTTACAACGAGTCAAAAGTAATGGAAGAAATGGTAAAGCAGGGAAAGAACACAGTTATTGCCCACCTGAAACATCTGAAGGAGCATAACGAACATGGTTACCTTAAAGAAGGTATCACATTTCTTTTGAATCACTGGAATAAACTTTCTTTTTCGGCAGATGAAGTAATTGATGCTGTGAAAATGCCATCAGAAAATCATCAGGCTTGTGGATGCCCAGGGGCAAAGACAATTGAATTCAGCGAATCGGATAAGGATACTGAAGTTTTGGGTCCTCAGCCATCGGCGTTACGTCAGTGGCCGGTACAGATGCATCTTGTGAATCCTATGGCTTCGTATTTTCAGAATTCCGACCTTCTGCTGGCAGCCGATTGTACGGCTTTCGCTATAGGAAGTTTTCATTCCGACTGGCTTAAAAACAAAAGCCTTGCCATTGCATGTCCTAAACTCGACAGTCATATGGAAGTTTACATCGGGAAACTTATTGAAATGATCGATAACGCAAAGATAAATACCATTACTGTAATGGTAATGGAAGTTCCGTGCTGCGGTGGCCTTTTGCAGATCGTGAAAGCAGCCTTATCCAAAGCAAAGCGAAAAGTCCCTGTAAGGAAAGTTGTTGTTGCGCTTCAGGGCGGTATCATTTCGGACGAATGGATTTAACCTCTAACTTAAAATAAACAAATATGGAAACTTTTAAAAAAGCAGAAAAATTCAACCTGAATTCATCAGTTGAATATACCGATGGCGCAGTTGTAAGCAAGATCCTTACACGTAATAATGCAGGGAACGTAACCCTGTTCTCGTTTGATGAAGGTCAATCTCTAAGCGAACATACCGCACCTTTCGATGCTATCGTTCAGATCGTGGAAGGGGAAGCGGTCATTACAATTAACAAAGAGCAGCATAATTTACTGAAAGGAGAGTGCATTATTATGCCGGCAGATCTGCCGCATGCAGTCTATGCAAAAACACGTTTCAAGATGCTGCTGACGATGATAAAGGGAAAAACTTAACCCACATTGCAGATAATCTGTTTTTTGCCTTTTTTCTTTGTTGATAAAAACAGGGGTTATTAAACATCAGTTATAATTCCGAACCCGGTACCTGAAAGTTTTCATCAGGGTTTTCGGGTATTGTCGTATCAAACTTATTTACTTTAATATAGGTTACAACTTCATTAAGGCCTTCAATAAACTTGTCGAAGTCTTCTTTATAAAGGAAAATCTTGTGTTTTTCGTAAAAGAAGTTGCCGTCAGGTGATGTCTTTTTCTTACTCTCAGTGATGGTTATGTAATAATCATCCTTACGCGTTGCTTTGACATCGAAAAAGTATGTTCTTTACCTGCCTTGATTGCTTTGGAAAACACTTCATCACGCTTTTTACCTGAATTATCGGTGTCTTCAATTCTGTTGTAATCTTCCATCTTGAGTAGTTTTAATCATCAACACATAGCAAAAATAAGTAAAAAAACAATACGTCACACAATTAGCGGTAAAAATATTTTGAAGATGGATTAATCATTAGATTGTTGCTATAAGTAATGTAATGAATATTAAACATATAATAATATTTAAAAATACCGCAAACGGCATGACCTCCGAGGTCTTGCCATATGTTTATTTGTTTGGTCAAGACCTCGGAGGTCTTAAATCAGGAAAAAAGACTAATTTTGCATCTCCAAAAAAAAGATATGTTCAGCAGAAGGGTATTACGATTAAAGGCAATGCAGGTGTTGTACGGCTATTTCAGCGGAAACAGCGATAACCCTTACAATGCGGAGAAGGAAGTTGTTTTCAGTATTCAGAAATCCCATCATCTTTTTTTCCACCTTATTAATCTGATCATAGAAGTAAGCGACCATTCGTTTCAGAAAATTGAAAATGCGAGACAGAAAAAACTGCCTACACAGGAAGATTTAAATCCGAGCACGCGATTTATTGATAATAAGGTTGTTGAATTGTTCAGAAAGAATTCGCAGATGCAGAAATTTCTTAAGGATCATCCATATAGCTGGAAGCAGAACGAAGAAATTGTAAAAAAGATATATCAGCAAATTACCTCGTCCGGGTTTTATAATGAATATATGACTACTCCTGCTATTGATATCAATAAGGAAAAAAGGATAATTACTGAAATATATACCGAAATTATTGCAAAAAGCGAAGATATTATTCAGTCGCTCGAAGAAGACAGCATATTCTGGAATGATGATTTCGAATTCATTATCAGTTATATAGTTAAGGTCATTTCCGGGATAAAAGAAAATGAAAAATCTATCCGTTTGCCCGGCATGTTTTCTCATCCTGAAGACGAAAAATTTGTAAAGGATCTGTTGCTTAAAACAATTGCCAATCATGATGAAAATGAAAAAATGATCAGTTCTTTTACCCGCAACTGGGATGTGGAGCGAATTGCTCAGCTCGATATTCTTTTAATGGAAATGGCTATTACAGAGTTTCTGTGCATGCCTGAAGTACCGGTTAAAGTTTCGCTGAATGAATATATAGAGCTGTCGAAATATTACAGTACCGATAAAAGCTGGGCTTTCATAAACGGCGTGCTTGATAAAATAATTGAATCTTTACGTAAGGAAAAGAAGATAGAGAAGCGCGGAAAAGGATTGCTTGGCGAGCCGGATATTTCGTAACACTTAAATTATTTTAACGATATAAATTATACGGACAATCTGAAAAATGTAACTTTGCAAAAAAAAGAAATGCGTAACCTGATTCTGATATTAATGATGTTTACCCTTTTTACATCTTGCAATAACAGCAGTGATGATAATGCGGTTAATACTGATTTGATAATGAATCCCAATACTGCAGATGGTACAGCCGACGCCACAATATTACCAGTAATGTCGTTCAAAGAGGATTTCTTTGATTTCGGTGTAATAATCCAGGGCGAAAAAGTCTGTCACACTTTTGCTTTTACAAATACCGGCAAGTCGAACCTGATCATTTCATCTGTTCATGCAAGTTGTGGTTGTACAGTTCCAAAATACAGCAAACAGCCGATCCCTCCGGGATCTGCCGGCGAAATTGAAGTTACTTTCGACAGTTCAGGTCGTTCCGGTATTCAGAGTAAATCGGTTACTGTAAGTTCCAATGCCCAGCCGTCAACATTCGAGCTTCGTTTTGTTGCAGATATAGCAGTTCCAAAGTAGTAATAACTGATGATACGCAAAAAGACAGTGAAAACCAAACCCAAACACACCCAACACAAAAAAAACCA
>CAZEWB010000452.1:2028-3921 GCA_964515655.1 uncultured Bacteroidales bacterium | reverse complement strand
TGTGTTGGGTGTGTTTGGTGTTTTTTTGGTCGGGCAAAGTGAAAGAACAAGCTCTTCTCCAGGTGAACATTGTTCATTTTCCTGGCTGGCGCGCCTGGCTGGATGAGAAAGAGACTGAGGTTAATTACGAGAAAGAGCTAGGGTGAATGGAATTTAACCTTCCCGAGGGAGAGCACGAGCTTTATTTGCGTTTCACCAACACGCCGATAAGAGCCTGGGCGAACCTTTTTTCTCTTCTTTCCTGGTGGGGGCTATTAGTGTATTTATTCGGGCCAAAACTATGGCGGTTGATGCCCAAGAGCTAAAGAAAAAAACTTTTTCCGGAGTCGGCATTTTGATTTTGCGCAATCTCCTGATGCAGCCGGTCTCTTTTTTCGGCTTTGTTTTCCTGATCGCTTCGTGCTCATCAGGCGGTTTTGATATGTCTGAAGAAAAATCAGTTTCGTCATCAGACATGGAAATACTTGCAGAAAGCCAGACTGCTTATGCAGAACAAGACAAATCAAAAGCAGATGATGAAGCCGGTGTCACCGAACCGGGTGTAACAACCCCTGCATCTGATGTTATTGCCGTCAAAACTCCTGACAAAATTATTAAAACAGGAAGTATGACATTGATGGTAGAGGAATACGATACTGCCATTGTCAATATTAAATCTATAATCAGGAATTCAAACGCGTATATTTCAAATGAGGCTGAATATAAATCGGCATACAGTATAACAAATACAATTGTTGTAAGGATCACGTCCGACAATTTCGATAAACTTGTGGAAAGTCTGGATAAGGCAGGATATAACGTTACTTCAAAAACCATCGGAATGGAAGATGTTACCGCAGAATTTGTAGATATACAGGCACGCCTGAAAACAAAAAGGGAAACCGAAGAACGTTACAGGGCGATCCTTAAACAGGCAAACACTATCAGGGATATTCTTGAAGTTGAGAATTACATAAAAGTTGTACGCGAAGAGATCGAATCAGCCGAAGGCCGTCTGAAGTATCTCAGCGACCAGGTCAGTTATTCCACACTCACTCTTACTGTGCAGCAGGAAAGTGACAATCCGTACGAACCGGGGTTCGGCAGTAAAAGCGGAGATGCCTTATCCGGCGGATGGGAAATTCTTAAAGGTATTTTTATTATATTCCTTTACCTGTGGCCGGTATGGATTATCGGAGGCATCACTCTCCTGATCATCTTCAGGAAAAAACTAAAGAGGAAAAAGTAAAGTAACTATTCGGGTATAAAGTTGATGGGTTGGGCAACTGGTTCTTTGAAAAGTCAATAGTTAATGGGTTGAGCAACTGGTTTTGTAAAAGGTTTATAGTAATAGGTTTATAACAACTGACAAATGATTATTAACCAAACCAGCAGCCCAACCATACAACCAATAACCAATTACCAAACCAGCCGCTCAACCTTTCAACCTAAAACCAAATTAGGAACTATTCCGAAGCGGGGAACAATACAACCCCGCTTTTTGTTTTCCGTAAAACCGAAGAAGGCATTACCTTAAGGACACCCATCTGAGATATCATAAAATCCTTCTGTGAGATCAAAGCATTGTTTAACTTAAGGCTGACCCTTGTCCTGCATGGAATTCTGTATACAAGACCATTTTTCGGTTTATCTATATTGATATCATAGTATTTTTTAAGTGTGTCGAGATGCTGGAGCGTTACTATCTCTGCAGTTACAGGAACAAAGCCCGGTTTCTGCACAGCGCTCAAACCCTGTTTGTCCGAAAACCATGCTATCACATACGAAGTATCCTTTTCGGGTTTGAAACTAAGTTTAACTGAAAAGCGGTTAAAATATTCTTTCCCTGTAAAAAGTGAGAGGTATTCGCTTTCTTCCCTTTTAAGTTCTTCGGTAATATGCTCAACTGTGGCT
>CAZEWB010000452.1:0-2018 GCA_964515655.1 uncultured Bacteroidales bacterium | reverse complement strand
GGGAACCTGCTCGTATGCGCCGGAAATAAATTTGAACATGCGTTTCCTCACTCTCATCAGGTGATTTGCTGCATCCTCAGCTTTATCCTTTTCTGTTTTTGCTTCAAGATTCTTTTTTAGAACAGGAACTTTTACAAAGTTTGAGTCACTAAGAACTGTTTTATAAGTAGTATCCATTCTCTCCTTCATTGTGCCATCGTTGCATGCATCAGGGAAAGGGTATTCAGAAATGTTATTAGTCTTAAGATAATTGTACACAGGGAAGTTGTCGTTTTTAGGACACTCAGTATTATATCCGCAAAGTATCATCTGATCGTCAAGACTCAGATTCCCTATCATTTTTTTGCAGGCAGGGTATACAAAATAATACTGCCGGGCATCAGGTATACTATACGAATTCATAAACACCTGCCTGATGGCATATTCGGTCGTATTCTTCAGTGGCACATTGTCGATGCTGAGGAGATCCTTTGCATACTCTGCATACGGCCCACTATAGGTATGCTTTTCCTCAATAATAATATTTGTAACAATAATATTTTCGGGCAAAGCATAAACAATTCCCTTATCAGGATTTTTTACGTCGTTTGCTCTTTTAACTCTTATTCCCGCACAGGAACAGAGAGCTAAAGCCAATACTATAAAAAGGAGTGTTTTCATCTGCTTAAAGATTTTTAAAAGACCGGCAAAGATAAGAAATAATATCACCGGCAGAAACAAACTCCTGAGTCAGTTCACCTGAAGCCATGTCGCCGGCATGTCCGTGAAGAAATACCCCAAACCTTGCGGCATTTTCCGGAGAATAGCCCCGTGCAAGAAGAGAAACGATGATACCTGTAAGGACATCACCGCAGCCGCCTTTTGCCATCCCGGGATTTCCGGTAGAATTAAAGTGAACGGTTCCACCTGGAGTAATTACACGGGAATAAGCACCTTTAAGAACTAAAATCACATTCCTTTCTTTTGCAAAGCAGACAGATTTTTCCAGCATGTCGGACGAATTGATGCTTTCGCCTGTAAGTCTTGTGAACTCTTTCGGGTGAGGAGTAAGAATAGCACCTGCAGGTATCTTTGTCAAAAGTTCTTTGTTCTCAGAAAGGATATTAAGTGCATCTGCATCCAGCACAAGAGGGACTTTGACATTAGATAAAAGTTCAGTCAGCAGCGAAACTGAGGTCAGGCCGGTTCCAATCCCTGGTCCTGCAGCAACAGCATTAAATAATGAAAGTTCTGGCAACGTTTCTGAATAAATTCCCATTGCTTCAGGAACGGCAGTCTGAAATACCTGCATCCCCTGAGGTGCAGAAAAAACAGTTGTAAGCCCGGCGCCTGAATGTATGCAGGCACGTGCAGCGAGAACTCCTGCTCCGAATTTCCCGTTACTGCCGGCATAGATCAACGCATGTCCGTAATTTCCTTTATGTCCGAACTTGTCTCTTTTCAGCAATACTCCTTTTATATCCCCGGTTAATGTATAATAATAAGGTGAAGCTGTTTTTTCAATCACATCGGGGTGAAGTCCGATAGGAATAATATGCCATTCGCCGGTAAACACGCTGTTTTCAGAAAAGAAGAAAGAGAGTTTGGGAAACTGCAAAGTAAGAGTCACACCGGCTTTTACAATGTTATCAGATGACTGGTCAGCGCTGCCCTCGCCCATCAGGCCAGAAGGCACATCTATTGAAATTACTGGTTTTCCCGAACCGTTTATTGTCTGTACCGCAGTACGGGCAATACCATCAAGAGAACGTGACAGACCCGAACCGAACAAAGCATCGATTATACATTCATTAATATGTATGGGTTTGCCCTTTCCCTTAAAGACCTCAATTTTGCACAACCCTTTAAGTTTTGTCAGGTTCAGGCTGAAATCCGGTGAGTACCTGTCACTTTCAAGAATAAAAACGTTAACAATATATCCCTTTTGCGCAAGAAGTCTGGCAATTACAAGCCCGTCGCCACCGTTATTTCCGTAACCTGCAAAAACCGTAAAAGAACGATAAGAGATATTCTCAACG
>CAZEWB010000451.1:0-3932 GCA_964515655.1 uncultured Bacteroidales bacterium | reverse complement strand
TTCCTCCTGTAATGTCAACCTCAACCTTAATAAAATGTGGTGCTGATGACCAGTCGATACCGGAAAAACTTCCCGAAACTAATGTACCCTCGCCTATTGCAAGAATGACAAGTCCGAATGCATTTGTCGTTGCTGAATGTGTTTCAACATACATTACTGTTCCGGTTGCAGAGCCGGAAATTAAACTGATTTGAAAAGAAACAAGTTGGTTTACTACCACATCACCATTACCATCGCGGACGACTGACTGGTATTGGAATGACTGGGGTGATTGTGCAAAAACAAATAACGTCTGCATTACGAATAATACAATGATCATGATGGTTTTCATATTCTAAAGTGTTTGGTTTACAATTGGATTATTTTTTATCACAGTTAAAATTACAATTTTTTTTCGGTTTTTCAATTCTCAGGATCAACGGATACAGATTAGTTAGTGTCTGTCTATAAATATAGTGTTTGAATCAGAATGTTCGAGATCGAGGTTTCGATGACTTGAGAATCAGGAGTGTACTGACGTACTCGACTGATTCGAAAGTCGAGAATAACGAAGATATCGGACATTATGAACAAACACTAGTTATCCAAAGGTTTCCAGATAGTGCCATTGTAATAGTACAAACGATGATCTGTACTGTTAGAATATATCATACCTTCTGTTGGTGTAGCAGGTGCATTGCCCGGGGTTAATTTCAATACTGTATTCAGCGTAACAACACCTATCGAAAAATCACCCCATATCAACGGGTTTGCCGTACTTGAATTGGAGATATACAGTTTATTTGAACCTGTTTCATTCTGGCCGGCTCCGTATCCGATAAAAACATTTCCTGTAGCCGGACCCGTAGGACCTATGGGATTACCGGTACCTGCTCCGTTTCCGATAAAAACATTACTAGATCCGGTACTGTACATTCCTGCAAACAATCCCAAAGCAACATTATTCATGCCGTTGACATTCGAATGGCCGGCGCTGTTGCCAATAAATGTATTTGAAATAGAAACGTTATTTCTGCCGGCCCCGGCTCCCAGATAAGTACAATTGCTTACAGAAACAGCTGCCCAACCTGCTTCAAATCCAATCACAACATTATACATTCCTGTTTGATTGTTGAAATTTGCCGCTTCACCCATCGCAATATTATTCTCACCGGTAGTATTATTATACCCGGCACTGTGCCCGATAAATACATTTTTCTTTCCTCCGTTGTTTTTGTACCCGGTCTGATGTCCGACGAAAACATTGTAATCACCGGTACCGGACATACAGCCTGCCTGGTTGCCAATTATCACATTTTGCTGTCCGCTGGTCAGGCTCTTTGCAGCTTCGTTCCCTAAAAAGACATTATTGTTGCCTGAAATGAAATTAGTGCCGGCAAGATTTCCCATAAAAACATTTTGAGTTCCTGTCATGCTGTTACGCCCGGCATTCTCGCCAAGATAAACATTGGCATAACCTGTTGTATTGGAGTAACCGGCTTCATTTCCAAGAAATACATTAAAGTTTCCGGTATTATTACTGCGACCACATGAATTTCCAATAAAAACGTTGTTCAATCCTAAAGTATTTGACAGACCTGCCTGATAACCCATAAAAGCATTGTTTGATCCTGAAGAATTCATTTTACCGCATTCGTATCCCAGAAAAACGTTATTCCCTGAATTATTCATAAACCCTGCATTTTTACCTAGAAATACATTATAGGCGCCCGTAGTGTTTGAAAATCCGCAGCTATCCCCGATAAAAACATTTTTTGAACCGGCAATGTTAGAATATCCACTGTTATCTCCCAGGAAAATATTGCTGTAACCACTCCTGTTTCTGTATCCTGAGTAATAACCAATAAAATAGTTATTAGACCCTGACGTGTCGGAATATCCTGCCTGATAACCGATAAAAGAGTTATAAAGACCTGATGTAATTGAACTGCCGGCTTCATGTCCTATAAAATAATTATTCGGAGTTAATTGCATATATGAGTCATTTGTTCCTGAACCTATTTGCTGTACGCCGAATCCCGATGTGGCGTCGCCGGTATAAACACGCGAGCTGTCGGGAGTGACAAGAAGAAAATCGTTTGTGGGCTGCTTTACTGTATTCCTCCCGCTCACTGCAAATGCTCCTTTATTTGTCTTTGATCCATCATCACAAACATAAAAACGTGCGCTGTCAGGATATACTATAAACACTGTAGCACCTGTTCTGTCCTTCACTTCGAAAAGAGGAACAGTATCGGCCATACTTGCATCACCCTGAACAACCAGTTTTGCAGGAGGCGTGTTTGTCCCGACTCCCACTTTTCCGGTATTAGTGTTGTAAATGTTATTACCTGTCCGACGCCATAATGTATCGGAATAACCCGACAACGATACAAAACCACCGCTGCTCAGGAACAAGGTATCGTTGCTGAAACTGAGCACCTGCAGTTCATTTGTCACGTCACCGTCAACTTCGGTGAAGGAAGTGAGATACCCGACATCATTAGTGAATGCGCTGACATTTGTCGGAGCGCCCGTAAGATCGGAATAATTCCCGCTGAATCCAGCAGGGAGTTTTGCAAATCCCCCATTGGTCAGGTAAATAGTATCATTGCTGATGCTCAAAAGCTGCAATTCGTTTGTGACATCCCCGTCAACTTCGGTGAAGGAATTGAGATACCCGGCATCATTAGTGAACTGACTGACGTTTGTCGGAGCGCCTGTAAGATCGGAATAATTTCCGCTGAATCCCGCCGGTAGTTTTACAATACCCCCGTTTGAAAGGTAGATGGTGTCATTGCTGATGCTGAGTACCTGCAATTCGTTCGTCACATCCCCGTCAACTTCAGTGAATGAACTAAGATATCCGGCATCATTTGCGAACTGGCTGACATTTGCGGGAGCTCCTGTAAGGTCAGCATAATTCCCGCTGAATGCATCTTCGGATGTTTTTGAATTAAGCGCATACGGAACACTCAGCAGTTGATTTGTACCCATGTCAACATATGAAGTTCCTCCTGTAATGTCAACCTCAACCTTAATAAAATGTGGTGCTGATGACCAGTCAATACCTGCAAAACTTCCTGAGACCAGTGTGCCCTCGCCTATTGCAAGGGAGACAAGTCCGAATCCGTTTGTTGTAGCGGCATGCGTTTCAGTATATTCCACTGTTCCGGTTGGTGAACCTGAGATCAGACTGATCTGAAAAGATACAGATTGATTAACCACAATATCGCCATTTCCGTCGCGGACGACGGACTGGTATTGGAATGACTGAGGGGATTGTGCAAATGCCATCAACCCGGCAATGCAGAACATTAAAAACAATGCTGAGTACTTCATATATTTATTTTTTAACTGTTAATTCAAGATCATTTATTTTGTCTTTCAGAGCCTCAATTTCCTTTTGCTGCAGTTCTATCATTTTCTGCTGTTCTTTTATTGCTTCAGTCAGCACAGCAGTTATTTCCCCGTAATTAACACCCATATATCCGTCAACAGGATTAGTGAACACAAGTTCAGGTACAACCTTATTTACTTCCTGAGCAATGAAGCCAATTTTTGTACCAGGTTCTCTCTTGTCTTTCCAGTTAAAGGTAACACCTTGCAATTGCATTACTTTATTCAGCCCGTTTTTCAAAGGTGCTACATTTTCTTTAAGGCGTGCGTCTGATGTTGATGTAGTAAGTGTCCCGTCGGCCATACGGTTTACAGGTCCTGTATATGCACCCGAACCATTATTGCGGAAACGGGCGTTACCATTTACATCGAGCATTTCTGAAGGGGCATTGTGTCCAATTGCTGTTTTCCCGTTTTTCAGAACAGTAAAGCAATTATACCTGGTCGCATTATCAATCCCGTTTCCGATAACAAAAACAGGGTCAGTGTTTACCCAGTTCATTGAGTCACCTGCCACAATATTGTATCTTCCTATTATAAGAGTATATACAGTT
>CAZEWB010000450.1:0-3933 GCA_964515655.1 uncultured Bacteroidales bacterium | reverse complement strand
AAAATGTTACAGCGAATGAGGATTTTTTTAACGGTCACTTTCCGGCTGAACCTGTAATGCCAGGAGTACTTATTGTTGAAGCAATGGCACAGGTTGGCGGCATTTTTGTCCTGAATTCGGTTCCGGACCCGGAGAACTATTCCACATATTTTCTCAGGATCGATAAAGTACGTTTCAAGAAGTTAGTGGTTCCGGGTGATACTTTGATTTTCAAGCTTGAACTTATTCAGCCTATTCGCCGCGGGATTGCTTTAATGCTGGCGCATGCTTATGTAGGCGACACAATTGTTGCAGAAGGCGAACTTATGGCTCAGATTTCTAAAAAATAATATTTATATCATGAATCAACCCTTATCAAACATTCATCCGGAAGCTAAGATTGGGAAAAATGTCCAAATAGATTCCTTTGTTACAATTGATAAAAATGTCGTCGTAGGTGATAATACATGGATCGGCCCCAATGTTTCTATTTTTAGCGGAGCTCGGATAGGCAGAAACTGTAAAATATTCCCCGGATCGGTAATATCTGCAATTCCGCAGGACCTTAAGTTCGCCGGAGAAGATACAATTGCTGAAATTGGCGATAACACGGTGATTCGTGAATTTGTTACGATAAACAGGGGAACCAGGGCCAACTGGAAAACTTCAGTAGGGAATAACTGCCTGTTAATGGCTTATGTTCATATAGCACATGACTCTGTTGTAGGTAACAACTGCATATTATCCAATGCCACAACTCTTGCAGGACATGTTGAAATTGAAGAATCTGCTATATTAGGAGGACTTGTAGCAGTTCATCAGTTTGTAAAGATCGGCGCTCACGTCTATGTTTCCGGCGGAAGCCTTGTCCGTAAAGATGTTCCTCCGTTTGTTAAAGCTGCGAGGGAACCTTTGAGTTATGTCGGCGTTAACAGTGTGGGATTAAGGCGCAGGAACTTTACCAACGAACAGATACAACAGATACAGGATGTGTACCGTTGGCTGTATATGAAGGGAATGAACATCAGCCAGTCGCTCGACTATATCGAAAAAGAACTTCCTGCATCACGCGAAAGGGACGAGATAATTATGTTTGTCCGCAATTCAACAAGAGGAATTATGAGAGGACATAACAGTAATAAGGAAGAAGTTGATTTCGACTAAGACTGAAATAAATGCTTTCATTAATAAAGATTATTTTGGTCATGGTCAAAAGTCTTAGCAGCGGGTTAAGTCAATGGTCATGGTCTAATGTCAGGAAGAAGGTCTTTGTAAAATGTTTTAAAAATGAGACAGTATAATTAAGAAATGTAATTTATCAATGGATAACAAAGTCAAAATAACAAGTTATAGAGATTTAGAAGTTTATCAGCGTTCATATAATGCATGCTTGAAAGTAATGAAGATTATTATTCCGAAATTACCGATAGAAGAAAAATATGATTTAAAGGATCAATTATCACGTTCATGTAAGGCAGTTCCGAGATTGATAGCTGAGGGATTTGCTAAGA
Organism: uncultured Bacteroidales bacterium; assembly: GCA_964515655.1. Classification (GTDB taxonomy): domain Bacteria; phylum Bacteroidota; class Bacteroidia; order Bacteroidales; family GWA2-32-17. The sequence continues at coordinate 2,443 of CAZEWB010000450.1, read as the reverse complement.
AACATCAGCGTGCAGGATTTCAAAAATATCTGGATGACGCTTTAGGTGAATCGAATGAAACACAAGTAAGCATTTGCCAAAGTCGTGACATCTATAATAATAATGTTGATGTATCTGTTTGTGAAGAATTAATAAAAGAATACGATATAGTTAGTAAGCAGTTATACTGTTTAAGGGAAGCTTGGAATAAATTTTCAAAAGACAAATAATTTATGATAAAACATTACCAATAACCATGACAAATAACCTAACCAAATACCATGACCAAAGACCGGTCCCGCTGCCAAGACCAATGCCCAAGACTTTTATAAACTTGATATCATTTCAAAGTATTGTAAATACATTTCATCATCATATGAAAATCAGTCTTTGCATTTCCCTGTTGATTTTCCCTGCATTCCTGTTTGCCCAGGGAAATATTGAAAAAAAACTTGACAGCCTTAAAACTGTAAAAGGCAGTCTTCAGGTTCAGATACGCGCCCTGCAGATGGAACTTCAGTCTGTAAACAAGAAGATCACTGATCTTGAACAGCAGCAAAGCGCAACACCTTCGAATACTATCACTGCAAAAGTCACCTCGGGGGGCGCTATTTTAAGGGATGCACCAAGTTCGATGGGCAATACCGTCTGTAATATTCCGGGAGGACAAACAATAACTGTCTATCGTGAACAATCGAATTTGTACTTTAAAGTTCTGTACAACGGAAAAACCGGTTATGTGAATTACTCCACAATAGAACAGAATAATGAAATAGATGATTACCTGTCGGGAAAAACACCGGTGAACAATTCCACATCAACTACAACAATTGTCCGCAAAGTTGATGAGACCGATCCCAAATATCAGAAATTACTGAAGCTCTATGGCAAGGAAACAGCCGTTAAAATAATGAACAACGAATTGTGGAATGGGATGAGCCCTGGTATGGTTCTTGAAAGCAAAGGAAAGCCTTTTTCGAAACAAACAAATACCGATGCATCCGGGAATATCGAAGTGTGGAGTTACAGCGATGTTAGTGTTCAGTTCAAGAACGGAGAAGTAATTAACGTAACCAAAAAATAACCGCTTTTGCAAATTAATTTTCTTCATATACTCCTCTCACAAGCGGACGCTTGTGACAGAGAACTCAATCATTAGTTTTATAGTTAAATGAGCCGTGCTTATAAATTCAGGGATCAATAATGAAATACAGGAATGTTTTTTTCGACCTTGACAGGACTTTGTGGGATTTCGAAAAAAATACCGAAGAGACATTACACGATCTGTATGATTCCCTGGCGCTGAAAATTTATTTCCCTTCTTTTCGTGAATTCTATACAACTTACAGGAGGATAAATGATAATCAATGGGAACTATACAGGCAGGATAAAATTTCCAAGGATTTTCTCAGTACCAGCAGATTTTACCTGACACTAAAAGAAGCAGGTGCTGAAAACTTTAGACTGGCCGGAGAGATAGGAACGAAATATATCAACGATACACCTCTTAAAACAGGCATCTTTCCTCACACTCATGAAATGCTTGAATATTTAAAAGATAAATACGATCTGTATATTCTTACAAACGGATTTAAAGATGTACAGCATTCAAAAGTTGAGCGCAGTGATCTTAAACAATATTTTAAAGAAGTAATAACAAGCGAGGACTGCGGTCACATGAAGCCAAGCCCACTGTTCTTCAGTTATGTTATTGATAAACTAAAGATACAACCTTCAGAAAGTATTATGATAGGTGATGATATTAAGGTTGACATCGAAGGCGCAGCAAATGCCGGGATGGACACAATATTCTTCAATTCAGACGAAATAAAGCATACTGCACATCCGACTTTCGAAATAAAAAGTCTTGATCAAATCATGGATATTTTATGAGTAAAAAGATCCTGAAATTTCCTGAATCCGCCGAAATACTCAAAGTGTTGCTTGACGATATTCCGACAGCAGTGGTGATTGTCGACAAAAACGTAGTTGTAAGAATGTACAACAAGGCGTTTGGTAATATCTTCGTTGACGGCGGATATAACGCTATTGGCAAATACTGCGGCAACGCAATGAACTGTTCATTTGTACTTAAAGAAAACACCGACTGCGGAAAAACAACCGAATGTCCGGAATGTAATCTGCGTAATTCATTTATTCAGGCATTGGTAAAAAAGGAAAGTACAAAAGAGAAAATATCAAAAGATTATTGTCTGCACGGTAAAATCCAGACCAGACATTATTATTACACAACCAGGAACATTACTTTTGAAGACGAAGAAATGGTAATGGTGATCATTGATGATATTACCGAACTTGAAGAAAAGAACAGGGAACTTTCGGAACTTAACGAAAAGAAAAATGAGTTTATGCGCATTGCGGCACACGACATACGCAATCCTATCTCAACAATATATACTATTTCCGACCTGCTTATAACAGATAATAAAACTGTGCCTGCGGC
>CAZEWB010000449.1:0-3946 GCA_964515655.1 uncultured Bacteroidales bacterium | reverse complement strand
AAACCCGTTTTGAATTTCTGAATTTTGAAATTTGAATTTTTTTGAGATTTGAAATTTTAGATTTGGGATTTAATTGAAAGCACTCGCACTGCCGGAATGGATTCCGGCTGAGGCGGTTAAGGTTTTACTTCGAAAAAGAGGATAGCATTTTTCTAAGCTATTTTTTTATTACCCGCATTATTCATAATTTGGCACTGTAATTGAAATTCAGAAATCAAACAAATATAATACAATGAGTAAAGTTGCAGTTTTTCCCGGGTCTTTCGACCCTATAACGCGCGGACATGAGTCTGTTATCAAACGTTCGCTGCCTCTTTTCGATAAGATCATTGTTGCAATCGGTGTCAATTCAGAAAAACCGGGCTTTTTCCCTGTTGAAAAACGGCTGAAATGGATAAACCATGTCTTTAAAGGCGAAAGTAAAATTGAGATCACCACATACTCCGGCCTTACGACAGACTTCTGCAAAAAGAACGGTTCTCATTTCATTTTACGCGGCCTGCGTACATCTGCTGACTTCGAGTTCGAGCGGGCAATAGCACAGACAAACAAACTTATGTATCCGGATGTAGACACCGTCTTTATGCTTACGACTCCCGAACTCACTCCCATAAACAGCACTATTGTCAGGGACATAATAAGGAACGGCGGCGACCCTACCAAGTTCATCCCGGATGGAATTAATCTCTACGAAAAATAATGAGGTTTGTCTTTGTAATTTTTCTTTTGTTCATTCTGAATGCAGCATCAGGACAGGTGACCGTTACTTTCAGGAATTCAACTTATAAAGGCGATACTATATTTTTAAGAACAGTTGCCGATTACATCACAGGCTTCGATATTGTTATTGCAAAAGGAGTGGTGGATGAAAAGGGTGATTATACATGCAAATTTCCTCTTAAAAAAACTGCACTTATCAAAATCCCTCTTTATTTTTTCGAAGGAATGCTATATGCAGAACCGGGACAAACATATCACATAATCTTACCTAAAAAAACACCGGTACCTGTTCAGGCAGATGTGAGTCCTTTCTTCAGCCCTATGCCTTTTTACGCATACCTGCCCGAAGGCATACCAGATGAACTGAACAACCTGATATTTACTTTCGACAGTATTTACGATGATTATATTTCAAAGAATTCAAGCAGGCTCCTTTTCGAAGCATACAACTCAAAAGTGGATACATTCATCACAAAGATTGAGAATGATTTCGGCAAATACAGGAATGTTTACTTTAAAACCTACATGTCGTCCAAAATGGCGATGCTGCATTACATGACAAAAAAGCGCGACCTTTATTACGTTGTCAATTATTACCTCAATCCTATGCCTGTTTCGATTGAGAACAATGCCTACATGGAACTTTTCAACAATCTTTTCAGGGATTTCTTCAGGTTCTATGCAATGAGAAAAGAAGGCGAAACGCTTTTCGATGATGTTGCAAAGGCAAAAAGCCCTTATGCGATAAGGCAGACATTGTCGCTCAATCCTGTATTCGTTAACGACACACTTAATGAACTAATGATACTTAAAGGTATACACGATGCGTTTTTCCCCGGTAACGAGAATATTCAGAAAGAATATCCGCACATACAATTATACCTGACACTGGATTCGATGAAGATACAGAACAAATATCCTTTTACACACATCACTTGTGAGAACATCTTTGAAAAGGCCTGTACCCGCTATAAAACAATAGAATACCGTAACATTAAACTGACAGATTGCAACAATGAGCAGGTTGCGCTTTCCACGCTCAGGTCAAAATATGTTTACATGACATTTTACGATACACGCAACTATTCGTGCCAGAAAGAGCTGAAACAGATAGTGAAATTGGCAAAAAAGCACGAAAGTTATACTCAGTTTGTTATTGTAGTAGTAAATCCGGACAAAGGTGATTTCGCTGCATTCTGCAAAAAGAATAATTTCACTTTTCCTGTCCTGTATGCTCCTCCCGGGTCCGAAATATACGGTTCTTTCAATATTACTGATGTACCCCAGTACATGTTCTTCGATCCCTACGGATATGCCGTAATGACAAATGCTCCTGCCCCTTCTGAGAATTTTGAAGCTACAATGCTAAATATTATTGAAAAGAATAAGTAAAGTAATAATAAAGTAAAAGGATATAATATTATAACAATAACTCTTAGATAATTAATTTCATATATGTGCTTTGTTTTTTTTACAGTTCCTTTTATTTTAATTAAGTTTTAGTATTTTTGCGCCGGACTAAAAAAATAAGGCTGACAATAATGGAGAACTCAAAGATTTTGAAAAGTGGTGAATTTCTTGTTAAAGATGTTGATGCGCAGGATGTGTTTATTCCTGAGGATTTCAAGGAAGAGCAGCTGATGATTGCCGAGACAATAAGAGCATTTATCGAAACTGAAGTATATCCTCATCTTGATGCCCTTGATAAAGGTGACCGCGAACTGATGAAGAACATTATGAAAAAAGCAGGTGAACTTGGCCTGATGGGCATAAGCATACCGGAAGAACTTGGTGGTTTCGGGCAGAACTTCGTTACCCAGATGCTTGCTGCCGAAAGGGTAGGCAGGGCATATTCTTTTTCAGTTGCATTTATGGCGCATTGCGGAATAGGCACTTTACCTATAATGTATTACGGGAATGACGAACAGCGTCAGAAATATGTCACAAAATTAGCTTCCGGCGAATACATCGGGGCTTATTGCCTCACCGAACCCGGTGCCGGCAGCGATGCCAATTCAGGAAAAACAAGCGCCACATTGAGCGCCGATGGCAAGCATTATATTATAAACGGCCAGAAAATGTGGATTACAAATGCCGGTTTTGCCAATACTCACGTGGTGTTTGCAAAAATTGACAAGGACAGGGTACTTAGCGCATTTATAGTCGAAAGTAACTGGCCCGGTGTTAAGGTCGGTCCCGATGAGCACAAGATGGGTATCAAAGGTTCATCAACTGCTCAGATATATTACACTAATGTTGAAGTGCCCGTCGAAAATCTTATAGGCGAACGCGGCGAAGGATTTCGTATCGCCTTAAGCATTCTGCATATGGGACGCATGAAACTTGGTGCAAATGCGCTGGGTGCAGGAAAAGAAACGATCAGCTATACGGTAAAATATGCCAACGAAAGAAAACAGTTCGGCACCATGATCTCCAGTTTCGGTGCAATCAAGTTCAAACTGGCTGAAATGGTCATCCGCTGCTATGCCCAGGAATCAGCCATATACCGCGTCAGCAATGATATCGACATGTATTATGAGAGGGTAAGATCGAATTTCAAGGAATATGGTCGTGCTATCAACGAAGCAATAAGCCATTATGCTGTCGAAGATGCAATACTAAAAGTTTATGGTTCGGAAATGCTCGATTTTATAGTGGATGAAGCAGTGCAGATTCATGGAGGCATGGGATATTCAGCCGAAATGCAACCCGACAGGTCTTACCGCGATTCACGTATTAACCGCATATTCGAAGGAACAAACGAGATAAACCGTCTCCTTGTCACCGATGCTGAACTTAAACGCGCGATGAAAGGCGAATATCCCCTTTTCGAAGAAGGCGAAAAACTCTGTGCCGGATTAGACAGTATAACCGATGGTAAAGTAAGCGGAGAATCATACTTTGCCGAAAAACAACGCTATATCAGAAATTTCAAGAAAGCATCTCTTATAATAATAAATTCTTCGTACAAGACCATTGGTAAGACCTTCTTCAGCGAACAGGAGATCATGTTCAACATCACTAACATGATAATGGACATCTACATTGCTGAATCCCTTTGTCTGAGACTCGAAAAACTCGAATCGCAAAAGGGTGCCGAAGAAACTAAGTATACTAAGGATATCCTTGATGTATTTGTATTCGACGCTGCTTCCAGGGTCGCCAAATCAGCCATTGATGCTGTGTACTCATATTCCTCCCCACACAACCAAACACACCCAACACA
>CAZEWB010000448.1:0-3947 GCA_964515655.1 uncultured Bacteroidales bacterium | reverse complement strand
TGTGTTGGGTGTGTTTGGTTGGTTGTTTTACCTGAGCCGGTGGTGTGCCAGATGTAACCGTTATCGTTACCGGTTTTAACCTGATTGATAATTGCCTCCGAAGCATAATACTGGTATGGGCGCAATACCATCATGTTCCTGAAGGTCTCGTTCATTACCACATAATGGGAGATCATTCTACCCAGGTGCTCGGTATTTAAAAAGGCATTGGTAAATTCTGTGAGGCCGGTTATGTTTTTATTGTTTACATCTGCCCAGTAAAATGTCTGCTTAACGGATTGTAAGTGGTTATTTGCTAAATATTTTGTGTTTACGCCATTGCTTATGATAAACATTTGCACATACTGAAACAGGCCATGATTGCTCCAGAACGAATGACGCTGATACCTGTTTATCTGATGGAAAGCTTCTTTGATCTCGATGCCGGTGCGTTTGAGTTCTATCTGCACAAGGGGCAAACCGTTTACCAACAGTGTAACATCATAACGGTTTAGAAAAGAACCCTGCACCTGAACCTGGTTGGTGACCTGATACCTGTTTTTACTCCAATCTTCATTATTAAAGAAACGAACATAAAACGATGTTCCATCTTCTTTGTTCAGGACAAAACGATCGCGTAAAGTTTTTGCTTTTTCGAACACATTGCCTTTGGCCAGATGATTTAAAATGGCATCGAACTCTTTTGCCGTAAATGTTGTTGTGTTGAATGCCTCTAACCGGGCTTTTAAATTGGAAACAAAAACATCTCCATCGTGGATCTTTGCAGACTCATAACCCAGGCTAATCAATTGTTTGATCAGATTATTTTCTAAAATGACTTCTGATTGATGGCTCATTTATTCTTTGAAAATTTTTCTTTTCTATTTCTTGATACAAAGAATTATTGAACAAATATATGGGAAAAATTGGTATTCTTTTAACGTAATTTGGAAAAACAGGCATTTCTTACACAAACATCTGCTGCAACAAGCCTTTTTTAAATGTTTGGGTTTGGGTGATTTGCTTTGTTACGCTTTCAATTTTGGCGTCGATGCCGGAGATATAATTGGCGATTTTTTGCTGTTCTTGTAATGAGGGGAATGAAAATCTAAAATTAGCCAAGTCTTCAAAATTCAAACTATCACGAACACTTCCTGAACAACCAACTCTAATGAGATGTTTAAAGCGATGAGTTGTATAATGGTTTTCAAAAAAAACTGAATCCAATTCATTTTTCAACCCGAATACAATATACATTGGGCTTACAATTCCTTTTTCAAAATTATAAAGTCTAGCAATTGATCCAACATTAATACGAGATGGATTGTAAGCAATTTCATTTTTGTAAACGATTTTATAATTAGATAAGTCTTTACTCGCTACAGTATATCCATCAAATTGTTCATCTTGGGAAATAAATCCTTTTTTATTACTTACACTCAATACTAATTGAACTTCATTGTTAAAATTTCTTTCAGATTTGTATATTAAATATTCCCCCAACCGTTTCTCCTCCAACTCCGGAAACTCCTTCCCATTATCATCCTTAAACCTCAATTTCCCCGAAAATAGTTGTTGCATTACCCCTTTTTTGTATTGCTCAAGCAATTCTTTTTTGCGGGTTAGCTGCTGAATCTTTTCGTCAACAGAAGATAAGAAGGATGCGATTTTTTGCTGCTCGGGGAAATCAGGAACGATAATTGTGATCTTATAAAAATCAATATGATTCAAGTCTGGTATTGTTGATGTACCTGCTAGTTTCAGAATAGTATGCTGAGTTCTATATGAAGTTAAAAAGTAAAACAAAAACCATTTTTCACAACTTGAGTCAAACTTAATTTTAAAAAAGTTATTATGAAATGCGCCGTGAACACCAGTTACAACTTGGCCGGTATTTCCTGTCCGCGTCATCAACAAATCATCTTCATTACATATAACAGATAAAGGAGGATTCTTAATAAAATAACTTTTTTTCGAATCTTTTTTTAAAAATTCATTCGTAATATAGAATAAACTTCCATCAACTTGTTCACTATATCTTTCTGAAATAGCAATTTGAAGACCTTGATTTATTTTTGTAAAATCTTTCAATTCTCTTTTTTCCCATTCACCATCAAACTCCTTAAACCTCAATTTTGGAGCAAGCATCTTTTTATTATTTATTGAATCAGTTTTCATACAATGTATCTTCTTTCCAATTGGATGTATTGTTTGCAATATAATTTTGTATTCGTTCAAATTCCATTGAATCGCGTATTATATGGTCGTAAAAACGGGATTGCCATGCAAAACCGGCATTGATTTTTTTCATTTCAAACGAACATCGTCCTTTATACCATCTGATAATTCGTGAAATATTTTCGTTTAACATTGGGTTTTTGTCGCCCGCAAAACCGCCGGCATTTGGTGGCGATTGTGGCCGCGGTTGTGGTAGAGGCGCGATTAATCGCGCCTCTACCACAATCGCGTTCGCGTCCACAATCGCGTTCGCGTCCACAACCGCGTTCGCGTCCACAACCGCGTTCGCGTCCATTTTATCAATAATCAATATCCCGTGGGTATGGTTGGGCATCACAACAAAATTATCCAATGCAACAAACGGGAAATGCTGGGGTATTTCCATCCATATTTGTTCGGCCAATTTTCCGATTTCGTTCAATTGCATTTTTTGGTCGGTGATTTCGCCAAAAAAATGAACGCGGTCTTTTGTGCAGATGGTAATAAAATAGGCGCCATTGCTGCCATAATCCCAATTTTGCAAACGTGCCGAGGCAATGCGATATTTATTTTGAAATTTTTCTGTCATGGATCAAAATGGTGTATCAATTCCCAGTTCATTGCAAAAGGCGGCAATGGTTGCGTTGGTGGTTTTTATTTCCTTTTCCAGATTTTTCAATCCGGCAGACACTGTTTTCAGGTCAACGGCTTCTTCTTCCTCGAATGTGTCAACGTAGCGGGGGATATTCAGGTTGTAATCGTTTTCGGCAATTTCGGTTAATGGGGCAACGTGGCTGTATTTGTCTTCGTCTTTTCGTTCCCTATAGGTTGTAATGATCTTATTAATGTCGTCGGGCCGCAACACATTTTGTGTTTTTACCTTTTCGAAATACCGGCTGGCATCAATAAATAAAACATTGCCGCTGTGCTCGCGTTTTTTCTTCAATACCAGAATGCAGGTGGGAATACTGGTTCCGTAAAAAATATTGGCAGGTAACCCTATTACGGCATCCAGCTGGTTTTTGTCTTTTATTAAATACTCGCGTATATGTCCCTCGGCACCGCCACGGAACAATACACCGTGCGGTAATACGCAGGCCATGGTTCCGTTGTCGGCAAGCTGGTGTATCATGTGCTGTACAAATGCAAAGTCAGCGGTTCCTTTGGGAGCAAGGCGTCCGTATGGTGCAAAACGGTCGTCGCTCATAAATAAAGGGCTGGCGCTCCACTCGGCAGAAAATGGCGGATTGGCCACAATTGCCTCAAAGCGCATATCCAGGTGCTGTGGACGTTCGAGCGTATCTTCGTTTTTAATATCGAACTTTTTGAAATGCACGTCGTGCATTATCATGTTCATCCGACAGAGGTTGTAGGTAGTGGGATTGCTTTCCTGCCCGTAAAATAGAATGCCTTTATCCTTTGCTTCTTTGGCAACACGGAGCAACAAAGAACCCGAACCGCAGGTGGGGTCGTAAACCGTTTTCAGTTTTGTTTTGCCTGCGGTTACAAGACGCGCCAGCACAGAACTTACCTGTTGGGGTGTATAGAACTCACCGGCTTTTTTACCGGCACCGCTGGCAAACTTACCAATAAGGTATTCGTAGGCATCGCCCAGCACATCGCTTTCGGTGTTTTCGAGATCGAAATCGATTTCGTTTAAATGCGAAAGCACTTTTACTATCAGTTCATTTTTATCGTTTTCGGTCTTGCCGAGTTTACTGCTGGTAAGATCGAGGTCCTCGAAGAGGTTC
>CAZEWB010000447.1:2015-3951 GCA_964515655.1 uncultured Bacteroidales bacterium | reverse complement strand
TGAAGTTGCGGACAGATGGGCCTTCGGGGCCAATATCCTTTGAGCCGAGTTTTGTTTTTGTCTGGGATTCGAAAACGGGTTCTTCGACTTTTATGCTGACTGCTGCAATAAGCGAGGTCCTGATATCCGAAGGCTCAAAATCCTTTTTATAGAATTCACGTATGGTTTTTACTATAGCTTCTTTAAATGCCAGAAGATGTGTACCCCCTTGTATGGTGTTCTGACCGTTAACGAAAGAGTAATATTCATCACTGTATCCTTCACCATGTGTCATAGCGACCTCAATATCCTCGCCCTTAAGGTGTATTATAGGATAAAGATGTTCAGTGTTGATGTTTTCCTGGAGCAGGTCAAGCAGTCCGTTTCGCGAAATGTATTTGTTGCCGTTGAATTTTATGGTAAGTCCGGAGTTAAGAAAAGTGTAGTTCTTAACCATCTGCTCGATATAATCCGGAGAGAAATGGAAGTCGCCGAACAGCTCCTGGTCCGGTGTGAATTCCACATAAGTCCCGTTTTGCTGACCATTTGAGTTTATGGTCTTATTCTCTTTAAGTATCCCTTTCTGGAATTTTGCGTAAGCTGTTTTGCCGTCACGAATAGACGAAACTCGGAAATCCTGACATAGTGCATTTACTGCTTTTATACCGACGCCGTTAAGACCGACCGCTTTTTTAAATACCTTGGAGTCGAATTTACCGCCGGTGTTCATTTTTGATGCTACGTCCACAAGTTTACCAAGAGGTATCCCGCGTCCATAGTCACGTATCTTGACATCTGACCCCTCAACATCGATCTCGATCAGTTTGCCGAAACCCATAGCAAACTCATCAATGGAGTTGTCAATGGTCTCTTTTACGAGGATGTAAATCCCGTCATCGAACGATGTACCGTCACCAAGTTTTCCGATGTACATTCCGGGACGCCGCCGGATATGTTCTTCCCATGTTAAGGTGCGAATGGTATCTTCAGTATAACCGGTTGTCATGCTTTAAATGTGTGTAGCCTTTTAAAATAAAGGGCAAAGATAAGTAAATACACGCTTTTTCGGGAAATTGTTTATTAACAAAGAAATTAACAGGCAGAATGATTATCAGTCAAATTCTTCACGTTCAGCAGTTGTCAGGTCATTTGTATTAAAAGTAATGACTGCCAGTTTATTGATGTCGGACACTGCTGACATTGAGGTCGTGTTGAAATATTTTTCTTTCCACTGCCCGGTAAAGCGGTATGACTCGTGGATGTGTCCGTGAAGTGTTATCAGTGGCTGGAATTCTTCGATAAAACGCCGGATCGCTATACTGCCAACGTGCACATCAAGGGGGACATGATCAAAGGTCTGGCCGTCAAGGGCAGCACGGTCGAAAGGACTATTGTAAGGGGGAGAGTGAAAAAGAAAAATCGAATGTGCGGGATCAAGGCCGACAGAAAGATTTTTAAGGTCGGTTGCTATGTTGGAGAATTCGGTATCATAGCCTGCTTTTATGGTTCTGTGTCCCTCAACCGGCGGTATGCATCCTGGGTCAACGTAACGCGATACATCAAATTTTTCCCTGTCTTTAAGTAAAAACGGCGTTGGGGGAACAAAGGGATATCCGGTTACAGAATAACCATTAACAGTGATAGTCTTTTCAGGAATGAACCTTAAAATGCCTTCTTCTTCGGCTACAATAAACTGAGTGTCGGAAAATGCAGGGTCGTCGTTGCCGGGAATGGTTATTATAAGCGGATAATTTTCCTGTAGCTCTTTTTTTAGTTTTTTTAATTCCGGAAAAAAGTACGATAGCAGGAAGTCTTCAGGGTCCTTTAAAGGAAGGATATCACCACCGATAAATACGCAACGGGGGTCGACAGCCTGATGTGTTTCATTAAGGCATCATAACGGTTCCTGCGTCCGTGAAGGTCGGTGACACAAAAACAACCAAACACACCCAACACA
>CAZEWB010000447.1:0-2005 GCA_964515655.1 uncultured Bacteroidales bacterium | reverse complement strand
GATTTACATGAATTTTCACTTGAGGCGCAAACCGTTGTTGACAAAAAAACATTTCATGAAATTGACCGGATAAGTTTTGCGCTGTTCTCTGTTGAACGCAGCATTGTTGCCCAGCTGTCGTTAGAACCAAGTTCGTCCTCGTGCAGAAGGTGAAGATCTATAAGTCCGTCTTTCTGAGCGATCCCTGTCCTGAATTCATTCCACACCGAAAGACAGTGACTCCAGCCTTTAAAGTATTCTGAAATTGAAGTTGTGTTATCTGTTGTATGAATAACTATCATGTCAATATCGCTGGCAGGTCCGGCCGTTGCATTTTTTGTACTGCCTGCTATGTAAATGGCTTTGATCTTAAGAGCGCTGAAGTCAGCGAAGTTGCAGAGTTCAACAGCCATACGGTAACGCCACTCCCAGTGTGTCTCTGCTGTCTTTTCCTGATGCTCCGGGGCTGTTACAGGCAACGAAAGGAACATTGAAATTCGCCGGGCAATTGAGTTGAGCAATGTTTGTTCTTCGGGTAAAAACTCAGGCTTAGTGTTATTTATTTCATTAGGATAATAAACAGTGATATGACCAAAAGCATTACCTTCAGATGTAATTTCAGCGCTCATACTGTTCCCGGATATTTCGAAACGCGGACTCCGTATACGCAGATCGTAACAGTTTATTTCAACCGAACATGCGTTAGGGAACTGCCAGCCTGCCGGAATCACTTCGGTGATGTTACGGAGTACCTGATGCAGGTCATTTCCCGAAAGACACTTGTCGATATTATAAAGACATTTGAGCTCCTTTTCGCGTTCGGTTAATGTTGTAATTTGTACGTAAAGGTCTTTCATGAGGATTGTTTTCCGGCTGTAAAGTTAGAAAAAATAATTGAGAGACCCTTTTCATGCAGACCCTAAGGTTCGCCTTCTCTCAAGTTTCCATACCCGTGGTCTGTCCCCCGACAGACCACAGGGTAAAAAACACCACGTCTTTGCGAGGGAGCAACACCGGCAATGAGAAGCTAAGGACGTCAATAGCGACCTAAGCAATCGTTGTGTGTATGCATGTGCGAGGAGCCGAAGGCAAAGGAGATTGTGTGATGTGTTTCTCCTGAGACAAGAAAACAGCCACGCTTCGACACGGACATTATACAACAACAATTGTTTTGTACGTAGTACTGGTCCGGCTCAGCGTGACTGCTTTTTTTGAAATTTTATTATTCAATCTTTATCGCCTTCTTTACAAGCACCTTCCCGTTTACACGCGCCGGCAACCCTTCCAAATCTCCGATGGCACGTGCGTAGGCGATCTGGAAGGGTTAGCGAGGGGATGTTGTTACTCTATCTTTATCGCCTTTTTCACAAGCACCTTTCCGTTTACACGCAGTGTGTAGAAATAAATTCCTGAAGGTTGTGTCGATGCTTCCCACTCAACGCTGTAGTTGCCTGTTTGCTGGGGTTCGTTTACAAGAGTTGCAATAGTTCTTCCGTATGTATCCTCTATAACCAGTTCGCATTTGCCGCTTTCGCCAAGAGTGTAGGTAAAGATCGTAAATGTCTTGAACGGATTGGGCTGGTTCTGATTAAGCGTTGTGTTTTGCGAGGGCACGACCACAGGCCTTGTTTCGATTGTAACATCTACAGTTGAACTTTTGGTTTGGGAGCAGCATTGTATCAGAAGATCTTCTATTGCTGCAAAACGACTCTCGTATGAAGCAATTACTGAAAGCAGACTGTCATTTTGTGTTTTCAGTTCTTTTACTGCTTCTGAAAGAACAGGGACCATGCGGCTATAATCAATGTAATGAACGCCTTCGGCATCCGTTTTTACAACTTCGGGAATTACCGGCTCAACATCCTGTGCTATAAAACCGATCTGGCGTGTTGTGTCTGTTAATTCGGGATATTGCGCAGTGTTCCAGTTGAAATAAACTCCGTTAAGCTGTGTTACTTTGGAAAGGGCATCGTTCAGGGGTGTTGTGTTGGTTTTATACTGTGCATCGGATAAGATCGGGTCCGAA
>CAZEWB010000446.1:0-3955 GCA_964515655.1 uncultured Bacteroidales bacterium | reverse complement strand
GTGTTGGGTGTGTTTGGTGGGTTGTTTTAAAAACATTCCCGGGCAATTCCTTGAAAGCTTTAACAGGTAAAAAAGATAGTGTTGCCGTATCTTTAATAGACCTGTAATTTGTAACGGAAAATGATATAAGCATAATATTCTGTTTGATATTGTAAAATAAATACAAATATAAGCATAATTATTAATATACAATATAAAATCATCGAAATATTTGTAAAAAGGACTTAGTTTAGCTTAATTACAATGACTTTAATCCGGCCTCCGAAGGATCCAAAAATATAGAGATACCGGAAGCGGGACAGGAGTATAGTTCTTAAGGAAAGACAAAGGTGGAAAAGTCCGCAGTCTTCAGTCCGCAGTCTCCAATTGAGGACTGCCGACTGGAATAGTTTAAAATTAATCCGCCATGTAGATCGTTTTGTTCTGCGGCTTGTAAACTCCCTTTACATAACCGCCGGCTGAAGTAGCCTGCTGGATCGTAAGTGTAATATCGCGTTGCATGTATATTGTTGCAGCTCCGGTCGCTAACAACTGAAGTTTATTCAATGGCATTGTTATGCTCTTTGAATTCACAAGGTTGGTGTAGAATACCTGAACATCGTTTTCGTACAGACCATCGATTGAAACAGTAACACCTTCGCCGGTTACAATGCTGTCGCCTACCCAGGTCATCTGGTAACTCCCTGTTTTGTGAATTGTATCAAGGGACGTGGGAAAACCTATCGTTTTTACACCAGTAATTGTATTAGTGAACGTATTATTGTCCAGATCTTTATATACGAATGTGCCTCCCGAAACAAAACCTGTTAACTGCTTCTCGTAATAGGCAAAGGTCTGGTTAAATGCCAGAAGTTCGTTGTTGAACTTTACTTCGGCAGGAGCAACAAGTTCAAGCTGAGTGCCTGTGATGTTGCTGAATTTAAACACAGCTCGGGCATAAGTAATATCGGTATTGGCATCATAAACAAGATGATACTCGGTGTATATCTTGGTCTGGTCTACCGAATCGGAAGATTCGCGCTGGCACGAAACTGAAAGCAGCATAACTGCAGCAATTAATAACACAAAAGTTGATTTCATACAAATAAATTTTAAACAAAAATAAAATGTTTTTCTGAAAAAGCAAAATCTTTTTCGTTCAATTTTTATACATTTACATCTTATAATTAATCACAGATGAATCGTTTCGGGACAGTTTTTTCAGTTTCAGTTTTTGGCGAATCTCACGGGCCTGTTATTGGCGTTACCATTGACGGATGCCCTGCCGGCATTAAACTGAAAACAAAGGATTTTACTACAGATATTCTGCGTCGCAAGAGCGGTGTGGCGGGCACAACTGAAAGGACAGAAGACGACATTCCGGAAATTGTCAGCGGTGTCTTTAATGATTGCACAACAGGCGCTCCTCTTACAGTTCTTTTCAGGAATAAAGACACGAAGTCATCCGACTATATTCAGTTTTCTGACATTCCCCGTCCTGGTCATGCTGATTATACTGCAAGAACCAAATATAAGGGATTTGCCGATATTCGTGGTGGTGGACATTTCTCAGGACGTCTCACATTGCCACTTGTTGCTGCAGGTGTAATTGCTAAAAAAGTATGTTCAGGCATTGAATTCACTGCTGACCTTATAGAAGCAGGCGGAAGTACAAACATAGAAAGTGCTGTTAAAAAAGCATCAGCAAAAGGGGATTCAATAGGCGGGTTAATTGAATGCAGGATAAATGGTATTTCAGCCGGGCTGGGAGAACCGTTTTTTGATTCAGTGGAGTCGATGCTGAGTCATATCATCTTTGCAGTTCCCGCAGTTAAAGGTATAGAATTCGGTTCCGGTTTCGCTTCAGCAGCTATGTCCGGCAGTAAGCATAATGACGTCTTTACCGGATCTGACGGAAAAACTGCTACAAACAATGCAGGCGGTATCAACGGAGGTATTACAAACGGCAACGAAGTCATTTTCAAAGTGGCTGTTAAACCCACATCAAGTATTGCAATGGCTCAGGATACCTTTAATTTTAAAGCAGGAAAAAAAGTAAAACTCGAAATAAAAGGCCGGCACGATACATGCATTGCACTGCGGGTACCTGTGATCATCGAAGCGGTCTCTGCTATTGTTTTTGCTGACCTTCTTATGATACAGAAGGGGAGAATCTAGTAGAAATTCCCCTTTTTTTGTATCTATTCGGGTATAAAGTTGATGGGTTGGGCTACTGTTTTTTTTTAAAAGTCAATAGTTACTGGTTACTCGTCACTGGTTACTGGTGAGCTAAACCAGAAACCAGCAACCAGAAGCCAGCCGCTCAACCTTTCAACCTAAAACCAGATTCAGATAGACATAACTACGAAGGAGCAGAAATTTTCAGACAACCCGAACAGTAACCTTTTTTTTACTATATTTGACAAAAACTTAATTGATGAGTGAAGATAGTTTAAAGAGCCGGATAGAAGATTTTTTAAAAGGATTGCCGGATAATTATGCAATTATCGAAGAGCAGCTTCCTCTTGAAGTCCAGGTGGCATATTTCGATTTTACAAGAAAGATAAAGGATAATCTTGAGAAAGATAACGTGCTTAAAGATGCCGATATTCTTTTTAATCCTTCCCGCTCATTGAATGACAAGAAAACAATTCTCTGCAAACTTGCATCTGTTCCCTTTGTCGAAGCGTACAGGCATATCGAAAAATTCAGCAAAAAGCCCGACCATGGACTTGAACACTGGTCGAAACTTGCATTGTTAGAAAGCCGGATATTCCTTGAAAGTTATCTGACAGATGAAAGCACGGTCCTAATAAGTACCGGTCTGGGCGGTAAAAAAGATAAACTGAGGTACTTTGTTGCCGGTATTACTCAGAATGGAAATATCATCGCCGATTCACAGAAGAGCATCATAAAGAACGAAATTGAAACATTTTTCGAAAAAAGTGAAGCAGAAACGGAGTCACTGAAATTCTACGAGTATTACTTTACCCTTACATGCCTTTTACCCGTTAAAACTGAGATAAGAGAATTGATGAGGGATATAATAAAGGAATGTAATATCTATGGCAATTTTCTGCGTGATGATTTTATAGTTACAAATGTAAAGATCTTACAGAAAAAAGAGATCATGTCGTTTATAAATCTGATGAACAAACCGGAATCAAATGAAAGAGAAAACGCTTAATCCGGGTTAAAGTTCTCCGAATGCCGGAAAGTCCTTTGCAGCTAAGAACTTTTTCTCTTTAAAATCCACTTTGTACAGAAAATGCTCCAGCCCATTTGTTATGTACACCCATCCTGCCTTGCTGAAGATGTTGTAACGGGTCACTTGTTCAATTGTCGCACCGGTAAGTCTGATCCCCGGAGCTTTGCACTCTGTGATCAGCGCCGGTTTATGCTGCCTGTTATATACAATAATATCGTACCGCATGGTGCAACCGGAAGCAGTGATAGATTTTTCGACCGAGACAAGTGTTTCGGGATATTGCAGAGTTTCTGTCAGAAAATGAACAGCATGCTGCCTAACCCATTCTTCGGGAGTAAGGGCTACAAACTTTTTACGTATAATGTCGAAAATGCGATAATTGTCACCGGATTCTTTGAATCTGAATTTATATTCCGGAAAACGGAGTTTTATCATATCAGATATGGAGGATTGAAAGCAGCAATGCAGAGTTCGCATAGTAAGAAAGCATGTCAGACACTTCCCGTATATTTACCCTTACACCGTTTTTATAAACCACAACCCATGCGTCAGGCGTTCCGCATGTTCTCTGAATCGTTTTTGCTTCCGGATATTTATTAAAGCGTCCTATCAGGTACTTATACCATCCCTCGTGCTGTACCATTTCTACAGGCATGTTGCCGGGATATCTTGCTTTAAGTTCGCGCTGTGGTATCTGCCTGCGGCAGGCGCCGACCTGAACATGAAAAACAACACTGTTATTTCCCGAAGTATAAGATCTCGTCTCAG
>CAZEWB010000445.1:0-3958 GCA_964515655.1 uncultured Bacteroidales bacterium | reverse complement strand
GACCTCAACCCTCGACCCGATTTTCTATTCCCCCGATCCCGTTAGGGATCAAATATTTATAAAAGATATAACAAGTTAGGTCAACTGTCCTGTATGGACAGAACCTTGTCGAAATAATATCATTAACAGAATAATCTTTGTACGTTGTTTTGTCCTTACAGGACAACTGTATTTCCTTTTTAGTCTTTATAAATATTTTGCCCCTGACGGGGCAATACGAATTTCAGCGAAGCGAATATCGCGAAGCGAATATCAGCGAAGCGAGTATCTGCTAAAATTCTCAACCTCGATCTCGACCTGAATTTTAGTTCTCAGGCAACCTTTTCCCCTCCTTATTTGACTTACATTCAGAACTCAATTACAAAAGATTATGAAAATATTATTAATATTTTTGTTTTTCCTAATTGCGGGATACCTTTCCGCACAACCACCCACTTCAAGTTTTGTTGCTACAAGCCCTAGTTGCATTGGAGAACCTGTTGTGTTAACATATACGGGTAACGGCGCATCCGGCGATACTTACAATTGGTTAATTCCGCCCCAGGCAACCCCTTCAACTTTAACAGGGCAGGGACCGCATATTATTATATTCAATACAACCGGAATATTTCAGGTTGGTTTATCTGTGACTGGAACGGGCGGTACTTCGGACACAACTTATGTCGGAGTGCTAATAACAATGTTAAAATCAAATTGTTGTACTGTCCCTTTTCCCGATGCTGGATTCGATCAGACGGTATGTGGTTTTTCTGCAATAATGAGCGCTAATCAGCCGGTTCCCGGAAATATTACAGTTTGGAGCTTAGAAAATGGACCAGTTGGTGGACTTGCTTTGTTTTCAGATTCAATAAGTCCTACTACGGAAGTCAATGTTAACTTACAAGGTACTTACGTCTTTAGATGGACAGAGGCAGATGGATTATGTGATTCGTCAGATTTTGTAACAATTGCTTTCTATAGCATACCAACGGCCTTGGCATTAGTTGATCCGGCAGATACTATTAATTGCGGAAGAATTTGCGATTTTCTTGTAGCTCAAGAACCGACATATGGAATTGGTTATTGGTATGATGCTGTTTCCGGCACTGAAATTTTTCCTGGCAGCGATTCAGATAATCCGGACAGCGCAGTAGTTACTTCATACGGAATGCATTATTTTTATTGGGTAACTGTTAACGGCGACTGCCGTGATACTTCAGATGTTGTTGCTGTGAACTTTTATCAGCAGCCAGAAGCTGATGCCGGAGGAAACTACTGGCCGGGTTTATTTGGATCGAATTCGCATATAAAAACGGATACAACATCCGGCCTGACTTACATACTAAATGCAATTCCTTCTATAGGAACGGGTATGTGGGTTACTTTGAATTCAACAAATATTTATGGATTTAGCCTTTCCCCGATAAATCCTGATACAATTTATTTTTATAATTATACTTCTGCAAATCATGAAACTCTTATCAGGTTAGAGGATAATCATTCCTGTGTTGATAAGGATACTTTATTCCTGTGGGTTCTGCCCGGAAGTAATATTGAAGATAAAAACCATTCAATGCAAGTATTTGTTCAGCCCAACCCGGTCAAGGACAATCTTTTTATCCATTCTGAAGAAACCCCCAGTATTGTTTCTGTTTACAGTATAACCGGAGAATTGTTGTTGCAAAGAAACAATACGCGGTATGTTCCTATTGAAGAACTTCCTGATGGAATCTATATGCTTGGAGTAAGAATTAAGCAA
This sequence comes from uncultured Bacteroidales bacterium, assembly GCA_964515655.1. GTDB lineage: Bacteria > Bacteroidota > Bacteroidia > Bacteroidales > GWA2-32-17. The sequence goes on along the minus strand of CAZEWB010000445.1, from coordinate 2,220 downwards.
GGTATGACCAGAACAAAGTTTGTAAAACAACATTAAAAACAATGATCATGAAAACGCTTTTTATTTTTATTTTTTTCGCGATAACTCCTGTATTTTTGTTTGCACAATGCAACCCGAATGCAGGTAGCGACGATCAGGTATGTGGTAATGTATACTCACTTCAGGGGAGTATTGGTATAGTCGGTTCAGATATTTTGTGGACATCACAAACACCGGGCGTTTTTATTGAAAATCAAAACAGTCTCACAACAGAAGCAAATATACCTGCATTTACCGGACTCAGTCAAATAGTAACATTTGTACTTTCCGAAACAAATACTGGTTCCTCATGTACGGCAAGTGATACAGTGCAAATAACATTTTACTCTGTTCCACACCCTGAAGCCGGTCCGGACCAGTTGGTATGCGATAAATACGTTGTACTCTGTGCAAGTACTACCCCCGGTGCTGACGGATACTGGCAGAGCACTCTAAATGCATGGTACGATTATACTTGGTGGCCTTACGATACAATACCCTGCCCGCCATGCTCCAGCGATTCCTGTGTAGTAGCCTATTACTCATCAGAAAATGATACAGTATCATATTTCCGGACAGAGTATAATGGTTATTGCTATGGTTACGATTCGGTAAACGTGTACTTTGCTTCCATACAAGCTGCAAATACGCTGGTGGACCCTGCCGACAGTATTAACTGCGGCAGAAATACCGACATTCTTGTTGCGCAGGAACCCACGTACGGCGACGGTTTCTGGTACGATTCAGTTCCATTAACACAGTTCTTCCCGAATAACTATAACGATAACCCCGATTCCACTGTGATATCGAACTCATCGTACGGAATGCACTATTTCTATTGGGTAACTGTAAACGGTAACTGTCGTGATACATCAGATGTTGTTCCGATAAACTTCATACTACAACCTGAAGCATTGGCCGGCCTGATTACTAGTGACCCGAACACGAACACTTATTTCCCGGGCTTATACGGACCCAACTCGCACATAAAGGCGGATACCGTCTGCGGCCTTGCCTATCAGCTCCATGGAGTGCCTTCGTGCGGCAACGGCCTGTGGTTTACACTCGACCCGACAAATACATGGTTCGAATCTTCCGGTACTCCTTCGCCATCGCCGATATTCAACGATATTGTAAATATTAACTACTACACTGTATTCAACGCACCTTACTACCGTCAGTTTGTATGGATGGAAGACAACCAGTCGTGCGTAGACAAGGATACAATACGATTGTACTTTGCACCCGTGCCATCAGGAAACTATACAGCTACCATGCCGGCATGTCGCTTTGATAGTTCAATGATTGTTGCATATACATGGCCGTTACCAAACAACATTGATTATGGGTTGAATTATTTCGACTGGAATATTGGCAATGGAGTGCTTTGGGATACCACATGTACTCTGAATCTCATTGATACAATATTCCTCTCTTGGGGTGGTGATACCACACACACTGTTTCTCTGATGACATACAATGTATGGGGCTGCCATTCTCCGCTTAACATTGATACAATTTACGAACCTCCACAGTTTAACCCTTCTTATGCTGTAAACCCTGCCACTTGCGGAAACTGTAATGGCGAAGTAATTTTATATACGGATAATAATTCATACTCGTTTGAATGGTTAGATTCATCTTGTTACAATAGTTATGACACTATTCAATATGGGCTTTGTCCAGGATTTACATATCCTGTAATAGTTTCCGGATATAGTCTTTCTCCGGATGCATCTACCGGAGCGATATGTCATGACACCATTGGCATTGCTATGACCTATATGGGCTTACCAGTAGCAGACTTCGATGATACGTTTATTAACCACACTGATGTTCCATATTCTTTACAATTGTACAACCTTTCTCTGAATGCTGATGCTTATCAGTGGAAAGTGTTTGAAGCATCAGGTAATACGCTTTTTACAAGCATGGTTGAGGATCCCATATTCACTTTTGTAAACCCCGGTTGTTATAATATACAACTGATAGCCAAGTTTATTGGCGATCCAAGTTGGTTCGGGATAACTAGACCGCCATGCTACGATACTACTACTTATTACGAACTCTGCCTCTGGCCTACTGGTGTATCTGAAAACAATATCAATGAACAGGTTATTGTCTTTCCCAACCCCATGACCACTTCTACCACCCTTGAAATACTTTCAAAAGAAGACCAAACCAACCAAACACACCCAACAC
>CAZEWB010000444.1:0-3961 GCA_964515655.1 uncultured Bacteroidales bacterium | reverse complement strand
GAAAATAAAATTGTTACTAGCCCGTATCTCGACAACAGGGCCGGTGTATGGGCATGCCTTGAACTTGCCCGGACTCTTAAGAACGGGATGATAGTGTTTACTGCATACGAGGAACACGGTGGAGGCAGTGTTGAATTTCTGGCGCCATTAATTTATAATGAATATGAGGTCAGCAAAGCACTGATCTGTGACATGACATGGCAGTCGGAGTCTGTTGTTTCGGGCGGTGGAATGGTTGTCTCGCTTCGCGACAAATATATTCCCAGACAGAAATATACCGACAGAATAGTAGAAATATTGTCGAAAAGCAATGTGAAACTTCAGACCGAGGTCGAAGGCAGCGGTGCGAGTGACGGGGGATATCTGCAGAAATCCTCTGTTCCGTTCGACTGGTGTTTTACCGGAATACCTATCGGCGAAATGCATTCTTCGGGCGAAACAGCCGACCTGAATGACCTTGATGTTCTTATAAGTTCTCTGGGAATACTTTGTGAAAATCTTAAAACATAATAACAACTAACAAATGAAAAACAAAAGTTTAATTTCCATTCATGACTATTCAAAAGAAGACTACCTGAAAGTAATAGAGGTAGCTGCCGATTTTGAAAAGAATTCCGACAAGTACAGGGATCTGCTTAAAGGCAGAATTATTGCCACATTGTTTTTTGAACCATCAACAAGGACTAGGCTGAGTTTCGAAAGTGCAGTGCAGAGACTGGGCGGGAGCATTATAGGTTTCAGCGAAGCCGGAACCTCAAGCGTGTCAAAAGGTGAGAGTCTTAAAGACACCATCAAGACGGTTACACAGTATGCCGACCTTATTGTAATGCGTCACCCGGTTGAAGGCAGCGCACGCTGGGCTTCGGAGGTAGCCGGCGTGCCTGTTGTTAATGCCGGCGACGGTGCAAATCAGCACCCGACTCAGTGTCTGCTCGACCTGTACACGATAAAACAAACCCAGGGAAAACTCGACAACCTGACAATAACAATGGTCGGCGATCTGAAGTACGGAAGGACAGTACATTCGCTCTTACAGGCAATGTCTAACTTCAAACCAAAGTTCAGGTTTGTTTCACCAAAGGAACTTAAGATGCCAAATGAATACAAAATGTTTCTTGAGCAGCAAAAGATAGAGTGGTCGGAACATGAAGACCTGCAAAGTGTGATGACAGATGCGGATATTGTGTATGTTACCAGGGTGCAGAAGGAAAGGTTCTCCGATCCCATCGAGTACGAGAGAGTTAAGAACACATACGTGGTTCACCGTAACATGCTCGAAGGAACGAAACCGAACCTGAGGATACTGCATCCCCTTCCGCGTGTAAACGAGATAAATATTGATGTTGACAGCTCTGAAAAAGCGTACTATTTCCAGCAGGCTCTTAACGGAGTATATGCGCGCATGGCCATAATTTCACTGATTCTCGGACTTAAATAAAATGAACTATGGAAAACAAGGATAAAAAAGAACTTAAGGTTAGTGCAATCAAAGCAGGTACCGTAATTGACCATATTCCGGCAAAAAACCTGTTTAAGGTTATATCGATACTTGAACTATACAAGATAGACACTCAGATAACCATCGGTTACAATTTCGAGAGTAAAAAACTTGGCAAAAAGGGAATAATAAAGATCTCGGAAAAATTTCCCGACCAGAAAGACCTTGACAAGATCGCGATAATAGCTCCCGAAGCGAAAGTGAACATAATAAAGGACTACAATGTAGTGGATAAAAAAATAGTACAGGTGCCCGATTATGTCGAAGGTATTATCCGCTGTATGAACCCGAAATGTATCACAAACCATGAAAAGGTACTAACCCGGTTCAATGTGATAACAAAAAAGGATGTAAGCCTGAAGTGCTGTTACTGCGAGAAAATAACCGATCAGGAACACTTCGAACTGACGTAGAAAAAAATCAGCCGTCCTTCGACACGACCATATTACTTCAACAGAATTAATTCATACAGCCCGGTCGGCTCAGGATGACTGATTTTTATGCGCGCGCGCTGGCGTCATGCTGAACCGGACGTCTTGATTGCTTTTGTTTTTATTGGCTTTAATGTCCGTGTCGAAGCATGTGCGGGGGCATGTGCGTCATCCTTCGACCTACCAATATTACTTCTTATACGTAAACCTCACATAATCCATATTGTCACCGCTGGTTTTGTTGACTTCGGTAATTTTTAGTACACAATATTGGTTCTGGTTTCTGAGGTTTACTATATAAATATCCCCGGCGGAAACTGCTGTGGCCTGGTCGGAAGGGAAAACTGAAATAGTTCCCCCGGTATATGCATCAACTGCGGTTTCCTGGGTTGCGTTTTCGTACTCATACCAGTTTGCACGCTTGAAACGTGTTGCATTTCCTGCGGTCCATCCGTTGTTGAAGTAGTAAGGCGCGCCGAACTCGCCGACATCAGTGAAGTTATACATGTCAATGTCGCTTTCGTTGTCAGATGTTGTACGAGGAAGATTCAACAACATGTCCCATCCGTAGTTACCTGTTCCTAATGAGCTGTATATAATCCCTTCATGTTCATCAAGAAGAAATGCAGCAACATATATCTTGAAAGTAACAGTGTTTATTTCCCCGTTGTTGTCTTCGAGTTTTACAGTAAATGTTTCAGTAACGGTAGAGGTATGTGAAATAAGATCGTAAAACATTACAAGATTTTTGCCCGAAATGGTGCTGTCGAGAAAAGGAACTGCATTTGAAACTGTAGAACGGAAAAGTCTGATCTTTTTAAGGCTGTAATTTGATACGGAGTTGCTGTATCCCATTATTGCTATCTGGAATGGCAGTGAAGTCCCCATGGGTATTGTCGGGAAGACCACAGAAAGTGAAGGAGGGTAGGCTAAAGTGATCAGGTTGAGGACAACGGATTTTGAATTCCCACCTGAATCGTAGATGGTAATTGCCCATTTCTCGGTATCGGCATAGGTTATCGAACGAAATGAGAAAACGTATTTGAAAGAGGAACTGCTGAAAGAGGTGTCGGTTTCTGTAACTGTTGTGCTGCCTGAATTACGGGTAACAGTTAGTCTTGTAAGATTATTGTTTGTATATGTGTTTGCATCGGCATCAACAGAAAGCATAAAAGTTGTGTTCTTACCTATGATCTGGCTGCCGGAAATATATCCGGGTCTGGCTTCAAGATTAATTACAGGGCTTTCGTCGGGCATTGGCAGTTGGCTGTCGTGCCTGCAGGAGACTGTATAGATTGAAAGTATTAATAAAACAAAAAGCAGAAAGCGCCCGGACATATATTAATGTACATAATTGGTGGCTTCAACTATCTTTCCCTTTTCATCCCATTCTGTTTTCTGGAGGTACACTCCATTGCGGTATAGCGCTTCCTTTTTTTTCTGTCCGCTTTCGAAATACCAGTAATTCATGCCGTCCATCTCGTCCATGATGTAATTGGATTTCATTCTTAATGTCCCGTCTGAATACCAGTATGTCCATTCGCCGTTCTTAAGACCTTCCACATATGAGCCTTCAACTTTTTTCTGCCCGTTGCTGTACCAGAATTCCCAGTAACCGTCACGAATCCCCTTTTTTCTCACCCCTTAGCCCTTTCTGGCCGTTCTCGAAATATCCGTAACATTTTCCGGTGTACGGATCTAATGCTCTTTTCAGATACATCACATCCATCCTTTTTTCCAGCTGATTGTGGTCTATCCCCTGTGCAAAGGTCTTATCCAGAAGATTCTGAAAATGTTTTATAACAATTTTTTTATAAGTCGGATCTTCGGCAAGGTTGGTCCCCCTGGAGTCGTGTATATCAATTGTTACAACAACGTTATTTTTATCCGGGCAATAGGGACAGGGGAAAAACGAAAGATGATATTCAACTTTGTTCTTGATACCCGGGACTTCAACCTTTTTCCATTTTAACGAATTTCCTTTGAGTTTTGAGTAACCGTGGGTTTCTTTTAGCAGATTAATATAGTTTGC
>CAZEWB010000443.1:0-3970 GCA_964515655.1 uncultured Bacteroidales bacterium | reverse complement strand
TCCGAGGATCAAGCAGATCAGCAATGAAAACATAAGTTATAATTTCCTGTACGAGCGCTATACCGCTATCAGCCTCTACAGTTACATGATCGATTATAAAATATGGGGTCAGGACTCAGCAGCCTTCAGGATGGTCAACATTCTCCTGCACATTCTTAATGTTGTTCTGGTCTTTTTCCTGATATTTTTTTTAACAACTGAAAGTAAGACAGCCTTTTTTACTGCCCTTCTTTTCGCATGCCACCCTTTGCGTGTTGAATCGGTCGTGTGGATAAGCGAGCGCAAGGATGTACTGTTCGCATTCTGGGGACTGCTTTCGCTGCTCTCGTACCGCAAATATCTTGTTTCGGAATCAAGGATATATTTCGTAATTGCATTTGTGCTTGCAATACTTTCTTCATTATGTAAGATCCAGGGCATTCTTATTCCTTTCACTTTCTTTTTACTTGACTACTGGTATAACCGTAAAGTTACAATACGAATGGCTTTAGGAAAAGTCATAATTCTCGTTTTCATTTTCTTTATTTACAGCAAATGGGCGGTATTTCTGATTATCTTATACTTTATCTGGTTCTTTACCCCGGAGACATTTAAAAGAAAACTGGCTCCAAGATTCCCTGCAATGAAAAGATCCACAGTATTTATTATAACAGGAATAATCACTGCCGGATTCCTTGCCTTTCTTTATTTCGCAAATCCTTTTGGAATATGGGAACCAAACACTCCCAGTAAGTCAGCGCTATTCGGGATCACCGACAGGTTCTTCCTTGCCACATATTCATTTTCACATTACATTATTAAATTTATTGCCCCGATAGAACTTTCGGCAGTCTATCCCTATCCTGCTAAAACAGACGGACTGCTTCCGGTCATTTATTATATATCAACACTTATACTGATACCTGCCGGACTTTTTATTTATTATTTAATAAGGAAAAAGAAGATAGTGCCTGTATTTGTTTTCGGTCTGGCTTTTTTTGCTCTTAACATAAGTATTGTCCTGCATATAATGCCCATCGAAGGCCGCCTTGTGGTAGCCGACAGGTACACGTATTTTGCATACATCGGGCTTTTCTTTATTGCAGCATATACACTTATACATTATATAAAGAATGTAAAATTTCAATGGATAATAATTATTGCAGCAATTGGATTGCTTTCATTCAGAAATGTCACACGGCAACCTGTATGGGAAAACACAGGAACTCTTTTTTCCGATGTGCTTAAAAAAGACAGCAACGTTGCATTTGCGGTGAATAACCTTGCAGTATACGAACTGTACAACAACCATACAGAAAATGCCCTTGCCCTTATCAACAGATCGGTTTCATTAGACAGTACCGATCCTATGTCGTGGTACAATCAGGGCCTTATTCTTTTTAATCTCAGCCGACAGAAAGAAGCGCTGAATTCCTATAATACTATGATGAAATACGCATATACTTCGGAAGATACAGCACTTGCTTTAAACGATATGGGACAATGCCATATCGCACTGGGAATGCCGGATACGGGAGTTGCGTGTCTTTACAGATCTATCCTTATTTCTGATAAAATTCCTTCGGCATTCAACAATCTTGGCTGGTATTATTATCTCACCGGACAAAGCGATTCTGCAAGTGCGATGTTCAAAAAAGCTTTGCTTCTTAACCCCGATTATCCCGAAGCGCTGAACAATATGGGATCGCTGCTTTTTTCTTCGGGGAAAGGCGACAGCGCTTTACCGTATTTTGACCGTTCTATAGAATTAAGACCCACATATGCCCTTGCACACAACAACAGGGGATATTATTTTCTTATGAAAAACGACATGAACGGCGCCATGCAGTCGTTCAACAGGGCAATATCTGTTGATCCCAAATTCCTGCAGGCATATCAGAACAGGGCGTGGGTCTACTACAACCAGAAAGAATATGATAAAGCAATCAGCGATTACAACTTTATACTGAGCAAGGACAGCACCTACATTACTGCTTTTACGAACAGGGCATTTTCGCTGTTCATGGCCGGCAAGACAGAGAATGCGATCAAGGACTTTACTGCTGCCATAAACCTTCAACCCCAAAATCCCGACATGTTTGCGAACAGAGGCCGGGCATATTTGCAGTCGAAACAATTCGAAAAAGCTGCAGTTGATTTTTCAGAAGCTCTTAAATTTAAGGTATCTGATGTATATTATCAGGCCAGAGGAATTGCATTCTATGAAACAGGTAAAAAAGCAGAAGCATTAAAGGATCTGAATGAAAGCATAAGACTCAACCCGAACAATTCAGAAAGTCTGTTCTACCTTGGAAGGATAATGACGGATGCAGGCAAAAAAGACAAGGCCTGTGAATATTATTCACGGGCAGCAGAACTGGGAAGTTTAGCTGCAAAAGCTGAGGCGGAGAATTGTAAAGGGAGATCACAATAATGGCTATTATAATCATTATCCTTTTAATATTAAGTGGTCATTAAGCTTTCATTATATGAAACCAGTGCAAATTATACTTCTTTTAATTGTTTTTTTAACTTGCTCTTGTGAACAAGAAAAATACAATGAATGTGTTTTAAACGAAGATCTTCGGAAGAACATTGATATCTACTTGAATTATTTAAGCACAAAAATAGATACAAGTAATTCGAAAGTAAAAAACATTGGAATTACATCTCAAACTGATTCTAATAAAACATATCTAGAAATATCTCATGCTGATTGCTATGATATATTTTCATGTAGAAATAGTTTTATAAAAGTATTAAAATACCACGGCTATAATATATTTTTATTGAACGACATTCCCAGCGGTATAATAACGGATACTAATATCCTCTATGAAAAAGAGAAAATATTTAAAGAATTTTTTAAAGATGAATATTCTAAATATGTAAACGATGGTATTGAACCAGTACCATACCCACCTTCGGACCTTACAAGTATGATGCTTACATTTAATAAACAATCATTGATTTTTTCAGCCATAGGTTATTTTTCTTTCCCTAATTATGCAATTAACCCCAAAGGATGTATTTATTGGGATTCTTTAAATGTAGATGTTTATTCATCGCCGGACACATCTCTTATATACAGATATGTGGATACCCCACCTGAGTTCCCAGGAGGAAGCGATAGTTTAAAAAATATTTTGTTAAGAATAACTGAAAACCAGATAAGAAAGGATATAAAACAGAAATATAGCGGCAGTATAAGTATCTCGTATGTTGTAGAAACAGACGGAACGACATCATTAATTGATATTAATAATAATTTTGACGAAGATAACGAGGAATATATCGAGGAATATATTAAAGCATTTAAAACTATGCCTAAATGGATTCCGGGAAAACAGAAAGGGGTTTGTGTACGAGTTCAAAAGGGGGTATTGATAAAGATTAACTTTACAACTAAGAATGTGAAAATTTCAATATGAAAATAGGATTCCGACCTGTTGTCCTGCGCTTCCGCAATGCAAACACCCTCACCCGTTGCCCCCGCCCATGACGGGTCGACTGTGATGGGAACAGCGAAGGCGTTACCCAATACCCTTGCCCGCGCTATTAGCCGGGTGACTTCCATCCCTCATGCCCGCGCTGTCGCCCGGTCATGCCAACGCTCTGGAGCCGCACTACCAATCACGTCTTGAAGATACAATCAATAACTCTCCGTAAACAATTCCTGATATGCTCTGGGGTGCAAACACGCCGGACAGGTTTCAAGAGCCTTGTTCCCTTCGTACACATATCCGCAGTTACGGCAGACCCATTTTACCTTTTCGTCTTTTTCGAAAACCTTACCTTCTTCGATATTCTTTAAAAGCTTGTTGTATCGTTTTTCGTGTTCGGCTTCTACTTTGGCGATCATTTTAAAAGCTGTTGCAACATCCTTGAAACCTTCTTTTAAAGCCACCTCAGCGAATTCGGGATAAAGCACAGTCCATTCTTCATTTTCACCTTCTGCTGCAGCATGAAGATTTTCAGGAGTATTCCCGAT
>CAZEWB010000442.1:0-3978 GCA_964515655.1 uncultured Bacteroidales bacterium | reverse complement strand
CTTGATGATGTATTTATCTGCGATGTTTCGGGCAGAGTTGTTCTTTATGCAGGTGCTGATGAGATTTCAAACATTAATGTTTCTACGTTAAAACCCGGAGTATACTTTATACATTCGAAAGGCAGGGTGCCGGTGAAGATGGTGAAGGAGTAACAGAGTGTCAAACAAAAACACTTATCTATCATTGTGCGTGGCATGACCGGGCGACTCCCGGGGCTGGTGGGTGGCGTCACCCGGCCAGTTGCGCGGGCAAAAAGCGTGGGTCATCCTGAGCCGATTGCTGCATGTATGCTTATGTTTGCAGGAAGTACTTGCAAGCGTGTCGAAGGATGTGCGCAGGAAGTAGAGCATAAAAAAAAAGCAGCCGCCCTTCGACAAGGCCTTATTACAACTACTTCATTTATTCTAACAGACGGGCCTGCTCAGGGTGACTGCTTTTTTGTGGTGTGTTGTGGGATTTAAACTTTCCGTCATATTTCATGTGGCCCATTCAAGGGCTGGAGTCAGAAAGACGTGAGGTTTTATTTCCTATCCAGACAGTACGTCCCATAATCCTTTGTTACTTTACATAGTCTGGAACTATTAGTAAAGACAAAACTTTTGCTTCTGCCGATCTGATTTGGATGCGACTAAAAACAATTAAATGCGTATTTTTCAAAACGAAACAGTTTTATATTTTAATTCCAAGCACTGTTACATCATCTATCTGTTCGTGTTCGCCTCTCCAGTTTTCAAATGTTGTATTCAGTATCTCCTGTTGTTCAGTCATAGGTTTTTCACCAATGTTCACGAATAATTCTTTCAATTGTTTTGCCATGAACTTTTTATTTTTTGGTCCTCCGAACTGGTCTTCGTAGCCATCGCTAATTAAATAGATAATGTCACCTTTCCGGAGCTGGTATTCGTGGTTTGTGAAGTTTTCCATATGCTCATGAATAGCTACAGGCATTTTGTCGGGCGTCAGTTCAATAAGTTTCTGGTTGCTGGTTTCTGGTTGCTGGTTAAGTTCACCAGTAACCAGAGACGAGCAACCAGTAACCAGATAAAGTGGGTTGTTAGCCCCAGCAAATTGCAACTGATAATTTTTGGTATTCAGGACACACAAAGCAATATCCATTCCGTCCTTTTGTTCGCCCGAAGTTCCTTTCTGTTGTAATGCTTCTATTATTGATCCGCGTAAAAGGTCAAGCACATCGCTTGCTTTGGTTATCTCTTTTTTACGGACGATTTCATTAAGAAACGAGATGCCCAGCATACTCATAAATGCCCCAGGTACGCCATGTCCTGTGCAATCTGCAACAGTTAATATAAGCCATTCATTTATTCTTGTGCCCCAGTAAAAATCTCCGGATACTATATCTTTTGGTTTATATAAAACAAAATAGTCGGCAGTAGGCGGTAGGCAGTAGGCAATTCGCGGGTCGGATTGCCTACTGTCAGTTGCCAACTGCTGACTGAAAAGAACATTCCCCAAGTCAGGCAGCATTGCCTGCTGGATCCGCTTAGCATAATTAATGCTGTCGGTAATTTCTTTCTTTTGTTCTTCGATGTGTTCTTTTTGTATAATCACTTTATCTTGCTGTGCAGAGATCTCGTCTCGCTGAGCGGAAATTTCTTCCTTCTGCTGCCTTATTTCTATGTTCTGCGAAGCAAGTAATATGTTGGCTCTGCGTTTCTGACGGAACATCCGGAGAATAATAATTGAAAAGATCAGAACAATTAGAAAACCTCCGACAGCAGAAAAAATGATGATCTGTTGTTTCCGGTTTTCTTCTTTCTGCTTTCCTATTTCAAGGTTTTTTATCTCGATTTCTTTGGTATGCGAAATGCTGTCGGTGGCAGCTTTTTTCTCGAATTCGTACTGGAAATATTTCCTTTGAGTCAGTTTTTGGTTTTCTTCTTTGATGATACTGTCGCGCATGGTAATGTATTCGCCAAAGTACTGTCGTGAAAGTTTATAATTACCCTGTTTGGAATAAATATCATCCAATAGTTGTGCGGCTTCACTTATGCGCACAACATTTCCTGTTTCTTTGGCAATATCGTAAGCCTTTTTTGCACAATCCAATGCTTTTGAGTTTTCACCTTTTTTAATATAAATAAATCCGATGTTGATCAGAGAATTGGAGATACCGTTCTTGTCTCCCATCTCTTCTTTTATCGTTAAACTTTTATTGTAATATTCCAATGCTTTGTTTTTGTCGCCCTGTTCCAGATATATATTTCCGATGTTACCCAAAGCTTTTGAAGTACTGCTTTGGTCTCCAAGTTCTTCGCAGATCGCGATACACTGGAAATTGTAATCCAGGGCTTTTGCCGTATCACCCTGTCTTGCATAAACAATTGCAATGTTGTGTAAAAAATAGGAGATACCGCCTTTATCCCCGATCTCTTTAATGGATTTTAATCCTTTATTATAATAATCGAGTGCTTTAGTATAGTCGCCCTGATCATAATAAATAATGCCGATGTTCAAGAACGAAATTGCAACAACTCTTTTGTCACCTGTTTTTTCATTTAATTCCAGACATTTGTTGTAATATTCCAAAGCTCTGGGGATGTCGCCCTGATTTTTATAAATAATGCCGATGTTATTTAAAGACCTGGACATACCTTTATTATCGCCGATCTCCTCACAGACTTTATAATAATTGTTATAATATTCAATGGCTTTGGTAATGTTATTCTGATTGTCATAAGCGATCCCCATGCGGTAATAAACAAAAGAAAGATATTTTTTACAGGTATTTTTTACAGGAAGGGGAGGGTTGGCGGAAATACTCTTATTTGCAATGGTCACTATTTGTTCGTTATATTTAGCTATAAGTTCTTCATCGGTTTCGGCATCTGCCATTTCATTAAGAATACTTAGGCGGGTTGTGTCGTTTGGAGCTTTGCTTAGTAAGATCTTCAGTGAATCAATTTCCTTATTTTGTCCGGATAATATATTGTACGAACAAATAGCAAGTATTAGGGTTAATAAACTTATAATGTTTTTCATTTTTGTGGTTTTAAAACTGTCTTTATAGTTTATATGTTGTCTGGTTCGTATCGTTTTGCAGCTACCCATAGTCGGGGCTTTACTTCTATTCTTCACCCGAAGCATGATACCTCAAATTTTCCACATTCCCGACTAACGAAGTATGAATTTTCTGCTTGCAGTCTGGATTTATTATGAACAGGGCTTTATGGAATTTTCTATTTTTCTTTTTTTAAAATACTCAACGATCTCTTCCTTTGTCATTTTGGACAAAATTTGGCTTAATCTGTCACGCTGTTCGCGCATAAATTGTACAGCGTCAAATGATTTTTTAGATGTTTTCTTCATAAGTCATAAAGTCTCTGGGTGAACGAATTTCTAATTGTTTATATCCATGCTTGATATTGATGGCATTGTATCCTTGAATTTTCTGCACATTTACAATGTGTTTGAAATTCCAACTTATAAGGTAGTCAGCTTGATTAATAGTTGCCAGAGCAATATGTAAGCAATCAGCAAAGCATGTCTGTCCCACAACTTTTTCAGTAATGTAAAGTGTTGCTAAATCTACAGATTCATCTGTTGTTTCAATGAATTCGGTATTCTCAACTTTAATTCCGGTTACCAGGTCTTTTACATTATCAGGGGCAGAACTTAACTCGTCTTGAGTAACTGAAGAAAATAGCAGGGTGAATTCTCCTTTACGAATCCTTTCAAATAACGGTTTCGTAAATTCCGAAAATTCATCATCATAAAAACCTCCAAATACGGATGTGTCAATATAAAGTCTTTGTTTCATACTACAAAGTTACAAAAAATCTTCAATTTTCTATAATCTTATTGGAGGCTCTGTTAACATTGAGTTTGACTGTCTTGTACTTGTCATGTGCAATTTACTAATCTTCTATTAATTTCATATACTCCAGACTTAGGGCAAGAATAATATAGTGGCCTGTGCTTTGTCATTCCAATCATTCACTCTGTTATTACAATCTTTT